>DATLSS010000019.1:0-3998 GCA_035534035.1 Candidatus Acidiferrales bacterium
GAGCAAATTTTCCGAATCCACGTCGATGAATTTCTCGGCCGACGGACTCACCAGCACCGCCCGCCCTTCGGCATTGAAAAGCAGCAGCCCATCCTCAAGACCGGCCATAATCTGATTCATGTTTTCGCGTAAGGTGCTGAATATCTCGCGTACGTCGCGCAGTTGTTGCCCGATGAGGCTGATCTTGTTCGACACTTGCCCGAGTTCGCCCGCCTGCGTCACCGGTTCCAGGTCGAATTCGCCCGCCGAGATGCGATCCAATTGCGTCGAAATCCGTGACAACGGCGCCAGAGCGACCTGGCTCACGAATGCCGTAAACAAAGTCGAAAGGAATACCGCCCCCAGCGCCAGCCAGGCCGCCGAGTGCAGTCCCGGCCAAATTTCATCGCGCAGCAGCGCCGACGCGAGCGCAACGTGAATATTCCCGAAAGGCTGATTGCCGATATTGAACGGAAGCGTGACCTCATAAACAAGCGGGGGCCCGTGCAAAATGCGCAACTGATTCAAGAAGCTGGCATGCACCAGCTGCGACAGATTTGGCCGCCGTGAAATCGGTTTCCCCTGGAGAGAAGAATCGCTCGAGACGAGCGCCGCGCCGTTCGCGTCGCTGATCGTGATTTCGTAAATCGTGGACGAAAAACTCATGTCCGATTCGATCAGCGCCGACAGGCCGCGATTTTGTTCTAGTGTCTGTTCGATGTAGTTGTCAATGTCGTCATCGCTTGACGATGCAGGGGTCGCTCCGCTTTCCGCCGCTTCGCGGAGCGCGTTTTGCGCCGAGACGAACACCTGCTTCGCCACGAATTGCGCCCGGTCGTTCGCTTGTCCGATCACTTGCCGCGTCAGCCTCGCCACGTACAAGGCGGACACCAGCGCGACGACAACCAGAACCAGAAGTGCCGTCGCCAGCGTGAACTTATTCTTAAGACTTAGCGACATTGTGGCGTGACGCCTCGTATTCTTTTAGCTTGTTGTGAAGCGTTTTCAGGCTGATCCCCAGAAGCTCCGCGGCGCGCGTCTTGTTTTGGTTCGTCGCGCCCAGTGTTTGAATAATGAGCTCGCGCTCAGCCGCTTCCACCGTCGTGCCCGGCGGAAAGCGCAAGCCCGAAAGCTCGCTCGCCTGCGCCACGGGGCCGCGCGCGAAATCATCGGGCAAATGTTGGCGGCCAATCGGACCGTGCTCGCAGGAAATGGCCGCGCGTTCGAGCACGTTGCGCAGCTCGCGCACGTTCCCCGGCCACGGATACGCCTTGAATAATTCCATCACCTCCGTATTTACGCCCGGTGCATGTCGGCCGTGCTTGCGATTGATGTCGCCAAGCAATTGCTCCGTCAGCAGCGGCAAATCGTCTTTGTGCTCGCGCAGCGCAGGCAGATGAATGTGGAAGACGTTAAGACGAAAAAAAAGGTCCTGCCGCAACAGCCCCTGTGCCACCGCTTGCTGCGGATCCTTATTCGTCGCGGCCAGCACGCGAACGTCGACCGGCGTTTCCACCTTGCTGCCGATCCTGCGCACTTTATGGTCTTCCAGTACGCGCAAAAGCTTCGCTTGCGTTTGCGCCGGCATTTCCCCGATTTCATCGAGCAGCAACGTCCCGCCGTCGGCAAGCTCAAAGCAGCCCAGCCTGCGTTCCGCCGCGCCGGTAAATGCGCCCTTTTCATGGCCAAAAATCTCGCTCTCCATCAACGATTCGGGAATCGCCGAGCAATTGATAGCCACGAACGGCTGATTGGCGCGTGGCGAGAGTGCATGGATCGTCCGCGCTACGACTTCCTTGCCAGATCCCGTTTCTCCCGTAATGAGCACGGACGCCGTCGAAGGGGCCGCCGTCTCCACCTGGCGCATCACTTCCGCCATGGCTTCCGACGCTCCAACCATTTCGCCCAGCCGGCCCGCATCTCGCAACTGCCGCGTGAGCGCGGCCACTTCGCGGCGGTCGCGCGCCTTGCCCATGGCGCGGTCGAGCAGCGAACGAAGCACCGGAGGCTTGAGAGGTTTTTCGATGTACCAAAATGCTCCCGCCTCGATCGCTTGCACGGCTCGCTCGTCGGTTCCACGCCCAGTAATGATGATTACAGGCGTCTCCGGGGCATGTTCATGCAGCTCAGCCAGCAATTCCAGACCGTTCATGCCCGGGAGTTCGACGTCTGCCAGCACCACGGCAGGCTGAAATTCGGAAAATTTTGTGAGACCCTCCTCCGCGCTGCCCACGCCAAGGATTTGGCAGCCCCATTTGTGCAGCAGGGCTTCGTAGCCTTTGCGGGCATTCTCCTCGTCTTCGACGATCAGTATGCGTTGCGAAAATGGAGCGTGGCTTGCCATTAGAAATTCAATCTACCAGTCAACTGCCGGAAAGCCAAGTGATGGAAAGCCCAACGACATGCGCTTATCATTGAAGGGCGTTTTCCGCGCGCCTGTTCACCATTGTTGGCGGTCGTTATAAGCTCTTGATCCTGGTTGTTGCTGCGGACTATGGAGCTTCGGCATCGTGCAGCTTTAGAAGCATGACGTGGAATGCTCCCCGACCGATTCGAAAAGCATCTTATTATGCTGAGCATGAAGACGTTATTACGAGCGTTCCGGAACCAGAATAAAAATTAGTACTGGGAGGTGCCATTTGAAGAAGCGAAGTTATTCGCTTTTGTCAATTACTCTGTTGTTTGCAGCAGCCCTGTGTTTGCCCGGATGTTCGAATAAGGGAAATAACGCAAACAGCGCGCACGGGGCCAACGCGGCCTCAGGTGGTCCCGAGAGCGCCCAGTCAGTAACAATTCCCGCGGGAACGGAGTTGCACGTAATTCTCCGCAGCACAATCAGCAGTGGCGCCAGCCAGTCCGGAGACTCCTTTGACGGCACAATTGCGGAGCCGGTTGTCGTCGGCGGCATGGTCGTCGTGCCCCGTGACGCGCGCGCAAGGGGAACCGTGGTCGAAGCACGTTCATCCGGGCGCCTCTCTAAGCCTGCTTTTCTAAGCGTCGCGCTGACCGCCGTGCAGGCAGGCGGCTCATGGGTTGACGTCACTACACGACCGGTCACCATGGAGGGCAAATCCCACAAGAAACGCGACATCATCGCCATCGGCGGGGGTTCAGCGGTCGGTGCGCTGATCGGCGGACTCGCGGGAGGCGGCAAAGGCGCAGCTATCGGCGCCGGCGCGGGCGCTGGCGCGGGCACGGCAGGCGCTGCGTACACGGGCAAGAAGGAAATATCCCTGCCGGCTGAGTCACGTTTGACTTTCCGGCTCAGGCGGCCCGTGACCCTGAACGCGAGGTAAGGCTCCAAACTTTGCCCTCGGCGGGCGGGGAGTTACCCGCCGAGGATTCCGTGCCCAGCTTATTTTCCCAATTCGGCAGTGGTTCTCCTCCCGAACTGGCATGGCCATGAAACTAAATATAGTTACTTGATTACTTCGTTACTATGAGTTAGCATCGGTTCCCAACATGGGACCCCGCTTCCTGCGTGAATTCGCGTCTTCAGGCCGCAAGTCAAGCGATCAACGTCAATTAGAGCCTTTTCCACATTTGGTTTCTCGCGTGCTCCCAAGAGAGATATCCGCCGGCAATGGGAATTTGAGGGCGCGGCCAGCGAGGTGCAGATGACAATCGAACTTGGGACGCCGGAAACGCGTCAAATGGAACGAACGGGAGTCGCCACGGTTTTAATCGTTGACGACGAGGAATCAACCCTTCGGATTTGCAGCGATATTGCGATCGAATCCGGCCTGCGTGTGCGCACGGCAAGCACTACAGAGCAAGCGCTCGAAGAACTCGATCAGTATCCCGTCGATATTGCCATCACGGACCTCAAAGTGCCGCAACTCGGCGGCCTGGAATTGCTCCGCCGCATGCGTGAGCATTATCCACAGATCTCCGTTCTGGTCCTCACGCAATACGGAACAATACAGACGGCCGTGGAGGCCACGCGCTTAGGGGCCGCCGACTATATAACAAAGCCGTTCCACATTGACGATCTTACCCGCAGGATCCAACGACTGATC
>DATLSS010000020.1:0-10956 GCA_035534035.1 Candidatus Acidiferrales bacterium
GAAACTTTTCCAGATGGTGATTTCGAGAAATGAATCCGCGCCCACAATGAAATAAATCCGGTCGCGCGGATGTTCGCGGCGGAAGCGACGCACGGTGTCGATGGAATAAAAAGCTTCAGCCACGCCCGATTCGAGCGGAGCTTCGGCAAGCGAGGGAATAAATTTGGAATGACCTGCGGCCGCGAGCGCCACCATCGCATAGCGGTGAGAAAATGCCGCCAGCTCAGTGCGCTTTTTGTGGGGTGGGCCCGACGACGGCACAAAATAAATCGCATCCAGACGAAAGCGTCGTTGCGCCGCTTCCGCAACCGCCAGGTGGCCTGAATGAATTGGGTCAAATGTGCCGCCGAAAATGGCAATTGAGCGCGAGAGCCCCGCTCTTTTCGGCGCGGGCGCTTTCAACGCTTCTCCGGATGAGGCAATGCAGTCGCAGTTGCTTCTCCATCGGGGGCACCCCCTAACTCGATGACAGGACGATCTTCCGCGTGCGCTGGCTGCGGCTTCGGCAAACGATCCAGCGCATCCGCCATCGCGCGGACTAGAAGCTGAACGCCTTCTCCCGTGGCGGAAGAAATCGCGAAGAAAGGCAGACCACGTTTCTGCGCAAATTCGCGCAGGCGGTCGAGACGTTCGTGATCGCTGGTGGCGTCGAGTTTGGTGGCAATAACGAATTCCGGCTTTGTGGTTAATGTTTCGCTGAAGGCGCGCAATTCGCCCTGGATAATCTCAAAATCGCGAACCGGATCGCGATCCGCTGTGTCGCTCGTGTCCACCAGGTGAGCAATCAAGCGTGTGCGCTCGATGTGCCGGAGAAAGCGAATGCCCAGGCCGGCGCCTTCGTGGGCGCCTTCGATCAGCCCGGGCAAATCCGCGACGACGAAAGTGCGCCCGGAGCCGGGTGTTGCGTCGGGATCGGCGGACACAACGCCGAGATGCGGTTCGAGAGTCGTGAAGGGATAATCGGCTATCTTGGGCTTCGCCGCGGAAATGCGCGAAATGAGTGTGGATTTTCCGGCGTTGGGAAATCCGACAAGACCGACATCGGCGAGCAAACGCAACTCGAGCCGCAAGCGGCGTTCTTCGCCGACTTCGCCTTCATCGTGTTCGCGCGGGGCCTGATGCCAGGCACGCACGAAATGGGAGTTCCCGCGCCCGCCGCGGCCGCCACGCGCTGCGCGAAAGCGCTGGCCGGAGGCGGTAAAGTCATAGAGCTGCTCGCCGCTGGCTTCATCAAAAACGATGGTGCCAACGGGGACGTGGAGCAACATGTCTGCGGCGGACTTGCCGTGACAGTTCGAGCCTTCGCCGTGCCCCCCGCGTCCGGCCTTGAACTCGCGATTGTAGCGATAGCGCAGCAGCGTGTTGTCGTTTTCCGTGGCCTCAATGATGACGTCGCCGCCATTACCACCGTCACCGCCGGCAGGACCGCCGCGCGGAACGTACTTCTCGCGACGGAAAGCGACGCAACCATCGCCGCCGTTGCCTGCCTTCACGTAGATTTTCGCTTCGTCAACAAACACGAATACACCCTTTCATTGTCAGGGAGAGAATACGCCAGCGCCCGGCGGAAAGACAAAGGGAACGGCCAAGCGTGGCACGTGAGCGCAAGAGCAGAAAAACAATATGCGAAGCCGCGAACCTACGCTTCGGCCGGCGCCTTTTCGGAAGTGGCAGCTTCGACTTCTTCCGGCGGCAGCACGCTGATGAAGCGGCCTTTTCCGCCCTTATCCTCGAACAGGACAACACCGGTGATACGCGCGAAAAGGGTGTCGTCCTTGCCCCGGCTGACGTTTCTGCCAGCTTTATATGGCGTGCCGCGCTGGCGCACCAGAATGCTGCCGCCAGTGACGAGTTGTCCGCCAAAGCGCTTGATTCCGAGCCGCTGACCGTGAGAGTCACGCCCGTTAACTGACGAACCGCCGCCTTTTTTGTGTGCCATGGTCGAAACCCCTATTCCATCTTGATTTCGCTGACTTCGACGGCCGTGTACGCCTGCCGGTGTCCGCGCGTAATCTTATACTGGCCGCCCGTTTTGTACTTCATTACCAAATGCTTGACGCCGCGGCCCTGCTCGACGATCTTTCCGGTGACCGTGGCTTTTGAGGTATGCGTGCCGTGGACGAGCTTCTTTTCGTCGTTGTGCACCGCGAGTACTTCATCAAAGGTGATCCTGCCGCCGACTTTGCCCCCTAGCTTCTCGACGCGGATGATCTCACCCGGGGCGACGCGGTATTGCTTACCTCCACTGCGAATCACGGCGTACATACAGCCTCCTGAAGCTTGCGCGAATCCCCAATTATACGGGCTTTGGCACAATGCCGTCAATCACGACGCGCGCTGTTTAAATTCCTTTGTCTAAAGCCTGTCTGAAAGCTATAGTTCCGCGCCAATCGGAGGTTCCAGCCATGGTCAAGAAAGTTCTACTCGGTGCGTTGGTGGGCGGAGTAATTGTATTTATCGTGGGAGCCCTTTTGCACACAGTGTTGGGACTCGGAGAGGTCGGTGTCAAAAGCATTCCGCAGGAAGATGCGGTGCTTTCGGCGATGCGCTCCTCGATCCCGGCGCCGGGATTCTATATTTTCCCCGCGCCGAATATGACGCCGGGCAGAACAAAAGAGCAAGTGCAGGGTGACACGGCTGAGTACGCGGCAAAGTATCAGCAAGGGCCGTCGGGAATTCTGGTTTACAGCACCGGGGGTGCGCCAGTGAACTACGGCAAATTGCTTGGAGGAGAATTTGTCATTGATGTGATCAGCGCGCTTTTCCTTGCTTGTATCCTGGCAATGGGCGCGGGCGGCGTCAGCTCGTATTGGAAGCGCGTATTCGCCGTGACGCTAGCCGGCCTTTTCGCGACAGTCTTTTTGGGCCTCGAATATTGGAACTGGTACAACTTCCCGACGAATTACACCGTGGCTTATATCGCGAACGGCGTCCTCGATTGGTATTTCGCCGGCCTCGCAATGGCCGCCATCGTCAGGCAACCTAGGTCAACTTAGACGAGTGTTTCCGGCGCAATGTCACCATACAAATAGGGCGCTCAGTCTTTGTGTGGCGTATAAAGGTCGCGCGAGAGCATCAACTTCAAAGTTACTTTGTCCGACGCGCTAGTCAAACCAAACCCCACGCCGGCTTCGATATTCGCCCACCTGGCGGCGTGATCGAAGACTCCCCATAGTTCATGCGATTCTTCGTCGGTGGGCAAGAAATCCTTGAGCGGGCCGGCATCGGAATACTCCTCGACGGCCACGGCCCATTTGGGGGAGAGGTTGTAGGCGATGCGCGCGCACGGCGCGAAGTCGAGATTCTTGAAACCGCCGAGATAGGAATTGTCGAGAATGGGGTTGACGATGATGTCCCAGGGGTGCAGATGCAGGCCGAAGATGGGCCGAATCTCAGAGGTGTAGCGGCGGGGATCCCAGTGCCGGGCGTTGTAACTGAATTCGAAATTCACGGCGTAAACGAAGGTGCGGTCGTCGGCATGGGGCTCCGCAAAGAGCAGGCGCAGCTTGCCTCCATTGATGGAAGGGCCGCGGTCCTTGGAATAGATACTGTAAAGGGGCAGGTAAAGACCGGCCTCGAGCCAGTCGGTGACGCCGTAAGCCCATTCGGCTGTGCCGTTCCAGGACTTGTCGGGTATGAGACCGCCGGGGAAAGCCGGAGTCTTCAGGCCATCCGGGGTGAAGTTGTTGTGCAACGTAAGATTGATCACGCCCGGTGCAGCAATGGAGCCGTCGTACACTTGTATTTCGTCGGTCTGCGCAAAGGCCGCAGCAGGCGCCACAACCAGGGCAATGGCGAGCACGAGCAAGGCGCGCGCCCATCGTCGGGATGCGAGTCTTCCTTTGGACCTTAAAGGCGTCGAGGATCGGAACAGTTTCGCGCTCCAATATTCTTGCGGCCGCCAAGGCCAGCGGCGGCGCGCGTATTTCACCAGCAGTTTCAATGACCCTCCCCGGAAGGTTTGTCCGGTAGATGCAGCCATTCTAAGCTAAGACGCGTCAAGCCGCTGGTCGTTGCAGGATTTTTCGATCGGATTTCGCTGGGGGCATCAACGCGAGGATGTGGAGCCATCAGGCGTGCGGGTGGGATTTGTCGTAAATCACCATAAGCTGATCGATGGTGACACTCGTGTAGCGTTGCGTGGTTGACAGCGACGCATGGCCCAAAAGTTCTTGAATCGAGCGGAGGTCAGCGCCATCGGCGAGCAGGTGCGTGGCGAAGGCATGGCGCAGCGAATGCGGATGCAAATCCCAATGGCTGGTCAGCAGCCGCGCGTATTTTTTCACAATATTCAAGATTGTGCGCGGCGTCAGCCGTCCTCCCTTAAAGTTCAGAAACACGGCATTTGTGGCGCCGGATTTCGCCCGCCCTAGGATCCCGTCGCGCACGGGCCAGTAACTTTCCAGGGCCTGGCGCGCTTTTTCTCCGTAGGGGACCAGGCGTTCCTTGCGCCTCTTGCCGAACACGTGCAGCATGCGTTCGCTCGAATCGATGCTGTTCATGTCGAGTCCCGTCAATTCGCTGACGCGCAAGCCGGAGGCGTAGAGGAGTTCCAGGATGGCGCGGTCGCGCGCCAAGGCCCGGGCTGATTTCTTACTTGCCTTCGCTTTTGTGGACTTTTTGCCGTGCTCCTTGCCGGTTCGCGCCGGCTTCATGTCGTCGAGGAGGCGATTCATTTCTTCCGCGGTCATCACGCTGGGAAGCCGCTTGGGCAACTTGGGACACGCGACGAGGCGTGCGGGATTCTGGTCGGTGAAGTGTTCGCGAACGCAGAAACGGAAAAACGAACGCAATGCCGCAAGTTTTCGAGCAACAGAACTCTTCTGCAGGCGCCGCTCGTAAAGGTGGCCGATGAATTCGCGGATGACGAGATGATCCACGGCCGTGAGGGCCATGGCGTCCTCGCCGGGAGGGGTAACATAAGCGACGAACTGCTCCAAATCCACTTTGTAGTTTTCAATTGTGCGCGGCGAGGCATTCCGCACGTACTGGAGGTAATGCAAGAACTTTTCGGTGGATGCCTGAATCGTGCTTGCTGTAGCCATTTTTATGGGTCAGCGTTCAAATGCTCGGTGGCGCTCGGCCAGCCGTTTCACCCAAACGTACAATTAGGATTTGACGGGCTCGGCGGCAGACGCTTCCACGGGTTGTGCAACCACTCCCTCAGTTTCCGGAACTTCCCAGTCGCAACCTTCCTTCGAGCAAGAGCGAAAGGCCCCGTGCTTGGAGCGTTTGAGCACAATAAATGGCGCGCCGCATTTCGGACATGGTTCGGGAAGCGGTTCGTGAGGCGACGTGAAATCACAATCAGGATAGCGGCTGCAACCATAGAAAATTCGGCCGCGCCCGCGCCCCTTGGCCGTACCGCGTCGTACGAATTCGCCTTCACCGCACTTCGGGCATTTGATCCCCAGCGTAATCGGGCGGGTGTATTTGCATTTGGGATATTTTGAGCAGCCAATGAATTCGCCGAAGCGACCGTGACGTTTTAGAAGCTGTTCACCACACGTGGGGCATTTCTCGTCCAGCGGCTCATCCGGTTGCCGCGCTTTTCTCGTTCCTGCGGCGAGGCGGCGGGTCGTTTTGCAATCCGGATATCCCGAACACGCCAGGAATGCGCCGAAGCGCCCGCGCTTCATCACCATTTCGCGGCCGCAATTGTGGCAATACTCGACAGTATTCTCCCCTTCGACTTCCTCGCTGCCCGTATCGGAAATGTCACGAATGTAATCGCAATCCGGATAGCGGGCGCAGCCGAGGAAAAATCCGTGGCGGCTGATGCGTTCGAGCAACATGCCCTTCTCGCACTTGGGACACTTCTCGTCGGTGGGGATCCCGGCCTTGTACGATTCCATCTCGCCTTCGGCCTTCTCCAAATCGTCCTCGAAGTGCTTCCAGAATCCCTTCACGGATTTTCGCCAGGCGAGCTTGCCTTCCTCGATTTCATCGAGTTCATCTTCCAGGCGCGCGGTGAAGCCTACGTCGAAAATGTCCTCAAAGCTTTTCACGAGCAGATCGCTTACTTTTTCGCCGAGCAGCGTGGGCGTGAAGCGCCCTTGCTCTTTGTTGACGTACTCGCGCTCGACAATCGTGGAAATAATGGAAGCGTAGGTAGACGGGCGGCCGATGCCTTTGTCTTCGAGCTCTTTCACGAGCGTCGCTTCAGTGTAGCGCGGCGGCGGTTCTGTGAAGTGCTGATCGGGCCGTATCTTCTCGAGGCGCAGCTTTTCGCCTTCGCTGACGCGCGGGAGCGTTCGGCCCTCCGCATCAGCATCTTCTTCGGCGGGGGCTGCGCCGGGGAGCTGATCGGCTGACTCGCCCTTGTCTTCGTCGTCGCGTGAAGCAGAGTAAGCCGCTAAGTAGCCATCGAATTTCATCACGGAGCCACTGGCGCGGAAAATGTAATCGCCGGCGGAAATGTCGATGGTCGTCTGGTCGAACACAGCAGGCACCATCTGCGAAGCGACGAATCGTTGCCAGATGAGTTGGTACAACTTGAACATATCTTCGTCGAGATAACGCTTCACGTCGTCAGGCGAGCGGACAACATCGGTTGGCCGTATCGCCTCGTGGGCTTCCTGCGCTTGCTTCTTCGATTTGAAGAAATTTGGCTTCTCGGGCACATAGCCCGGGCCGAAATTTGAACCGACAAAATCGCGGACTTGCGAGATCGCGTCACTCGATACGTGCACAGAATCCGTGCGCATGTAGGTGATCAGAGCCACAGAGCCTTCCTCGCCGAACTCGACGCCTTCGTAAAGACGCTGCGCGAGCATCATGGTGCGCTTGGCGGAAAAGCGCAGGCGATTGTAGGCGGCCTGTTGGAGTTTCGAAGTCGTAAACGGAGGGGGCGCCCAGCGGCGTTTTTCTTTCTGCGCGACGCTCGACACTTGCCACGCAGCGTTCTCGACGGCGCTGACGATTTCCTGCGCCTTCTCGCCATTGGGAACTTCGATTTCTTCGCCCTTGTAGCGCCACAGCTTCGCTTCAAACGCAGGCGGCTCTCCTGCCGCGACCATCGCGTGGATCGTCCAGTATTCCTTGGGGTTGAAGGCGCGGATATCGCGCTCGCGATCAACGATGAGACGCAACGCGACTGTTTGCACGCGCCCGGCCGAGAGGCCACGGCGCACTTTGTCCCAGAGGAGCGGCGAAATTTTGTAGCCGACGAGGCGGTCGAGAACGCGGCGGGCCTGCTGCGCATCCACCAGATTCGTATTTAGCGCCCCAGCGTGGTCGAAAGCGGCCTTGATGGCCTTTGGCGTGATTTCGTGGAACATCACGCGGAAGATTTTCTTCCGGTCAACCTTGCTCTTCTTTTCTTTCTTCTTTTTTGGCGCGCCGTTCTTGCCGGCCTTGACGCTCTTGTCGCCGTTTTTCTCGGTGCCCTTCGCGCCGTCCTTTTCCTCCGGCTCGACGGCGATTTGCGTTCCAGTGAGGAAGTGCACGAGATGCGCGCCGATGGCTTCGCCTTCGCGGTCCGGGTCGGTGGCGACGTAGATTGCGTCAGCGTCAGCGCCCAGCTTTTTGAGCTCGTTCAGTATTTTCGATTTTCCGGGGATTACGGTGTAGGTAGGCTCGAAATCGTCCTTGATGTCTATGCCGAGTTCTTTCTTCGGCAGGTCCATCACGTGACCATATGACGCGCGCACGGTGTAATTGCGCCCCAGATATTTGTTGATCGTCTTGGCCTTGGCCGGCGATTCGACGATCACCAGAGAACGTCCCATGGATTCCTCGGATTTCCTTTCCCGGTAGCTGCGGTTACAACATTACCTTCAAAAACTGTTTTCCTGGTAATTGTTGCACCAGGCCTTTCATTTCCAACTCAAAAAGCGACGACAGAACTTCTGAAGAGCTCGGTCCCGAATGCTCTGCCAAATCGTCCACGTGCCGGGCGCTATCGACTTCGAGCATAGCGTAGAGCGTCTTCTCGCCCGGGCCCAAACTTTGCTCCACCAACGATGCACGCGCGACCCCATCCGTTGTCTCGACGGGCAGAAGCTCGGCGCGGATGGGCGTTGGTAGCTCCTCGATCACGTCTTCCCAGGACGCCACAAGCTTTGCGCCCTGCTTAATCAACTGATTCGGCCCAAAGGCCACCGGTTGCGTCACGTTCCGCGGCATGGCGAAAACTTCGCGGCTCGATTCCATCGCTAGCCGCGCCGTGATCAGCGAGCCGGAATACTGCGCGCCCTCAACGACCACTACCCCGCGAGCCATC
This sequence comes from Candidatus Acidiferrales bacterium, assembly GCA_035534035.1. Classification (GTDB taxonomy): domain Bacteria; phylum Acidobacteriota; class Terriglobia; order Acidiferrales; family UBA7541; genus DAHUXN01. The sequence goes on from DATLSS010000020.1 coordinate 8,225, forward strand.
TCCGCAATCAGCCGATTACGAATCGGAAAATTCTGTGGCGCGGGAAACGCTCCCATGGGGAACTCAGATATAATCGCCCCTCGCTGCTCCATTTCCGCAAAAATCTTTCGGTTCTCCTTCGGATAGATAACATCGATGCCGTAGCCCAGAATGCCTATGGTGGCACCTCTCGCCGAACTAAGCGCTCCTGTGTGCGCGCAAGCGTCGATTCCGCGGGCCAGCCCGCTGACGATCACGAGGCCCCGATCGGCCAGATCCCGCGCCAGCCGCTCTGCCATTTGATTCCCGTAAGGCGTGGGACGACGCGTGCCGACAATCGAAATCGCATGCCGGTTCAGAAGTTCCGCGCTTCCTTACACAGAGAGGAGGGGCGGGGGGTCGTAAATTTCGCGCAGCAGTTGCGGGTACTGCGGTTCATCCTCTGTCAGCAGGCGGCATTTAGCCGCTTCGGCTTGCGCCAATTCCTTGGCGGTTGCGCTCAAGGGCTGTCGCGAATGGATCGCCTGTGCTACTGCGGCGGGGAGCTGGTGCGCTTCCAGAGAAGTGAGCGAGGCGTTGAAAATTGCGTCCGGGCTGCCGAATGCGCAGCAATTTCCAGCCATGCGCGCGCCTAGCCCCGGCGTGAGCGCGAGCTCCAACCATCCCAAGTATCGGTCGGGCTCCATACTTACGCCCGTGAGCCTACGCACCGCGTCGCCCTATTGTCAAGGATGACCATTAAACGCTTGGTATGTAAAGACTATTGCCAGCCGTCGTCGCCGATGGGGTCTCCAGCGGGCGGCGGAGCCGGGAGCGTCAAATGCAACGCTGCCGGATTCTTTTCGAATCGCTCGATTTCCTGAGCCGCGAAGAAGAACTGCGCGCGACGGCTTTCATCGGTGACTGATTTCGACTGCGCCGCGAGCCAGGTCTTGAGTTCATCGAGTTTCAGAGAGGCGATAGCGCGCGTTTGAGTCGCAGCATGGTCGTTTGTGGCGAGTGCCATCAAATGGTCCAGCACCACGGAATCGACGGTTTGCTGCACCGCGCCGTCGTAACCGGTTTGGGGCTGCGCCTTCCAGGTAGCGGCAATCAAATCATCCACCAGTTCCGCGAATCCGGGATAATTCGCGTCACGCGCATGATATTCCACCATGCGCTCGTCGCGATTCGGTTCGAGCAGCAGGCTGGCGACGATTTCGGCCGCAGCCTCCGCGGGTGCGAGGGAATCGAATGCCGGGGAAGTCCTCCGCGCGAAATTCTCATTCGAGCTTGGATATTCCGGCGGGCGCGGCGGAATTCGCTTCAGTAGTAATTCCGGCAGAGCAAGCACGTTGGGCTGCAATGTGGCGAGCACGGCATGAATCGCCGCGCGCTGCTGCTCCGCTGGAACAATCTCCGGATCTTGCTGCACGCCGCCGCGGACGTTGAACGAATAATCGAGGCCGCCGATGGTTTTTGCAACAGCCGTCACTTGGTAGCGGTGATACAGGTAAATCGGCACCAGTACGTCTTCGAGCGTGGCCATCGGCGCATTTTGCGGGATTGCGTCCTCCGAGAAGCGCTTCAGTGCTGCGGCGCGCACGGCCATCACCTGTTTTAATCCATCGAGGTCGTTGCTGCCAACGTCCCACAAATGAGTCACAGGGCTTGCGGAGCCGAGCGGTCGCGCGTCTTGATCCGAAAGATAAACCTGACCGTGCGAGAAGGCGTCGTCGAGAATCTTATTGAGCGCCTGCTTTTCATTTGTGCCTGCCGGAAATTCGCGATAGCCATAATCAATGGCGACTTTGTCCCACGTCCCGATGCCTGTTGCGTAAGCATTCGAAACGTCGGGCACGCCATTCGCGCCCACCGTAACGAGCGGCGCGGGATAATCCATCACCGAACTGCGGTTTACGGTGCTCCCCGCGAAGTTGTGCATCAAGCCAATCGTGTGGCCCGTCTCATGTGCGGCGAGTTGACGAACGCGCGCCAGCGCCATTTCATTTGCCTCGTGCAACGCCGACGGATCTTTGCCGAACGGATCAAGCAAGCCACGCGCAATCAGAAATACTTGTCGGATGCGCAGCGCGTCCATATTGACGTGCCCGTTGATGATCTCGCCCGTCCGAGGATCGACGATCGGTGTCCCGTATGACCATCCGCGGGTTGCCCGCGGAATCCATTCGATCACGTTGTAGCGCACGTCCATTGGGTCGACGCCCCTGGGGAGCACCTTCACCTGAAACGCGTCCTTATAACCTGCTGCCGTGAACGCCTGGTTCCACCAGCTAGCGCCTTCGACCAACGCCGATCGGATTGGTTCTGGCGCGGCACAGTCAACGTAGTAAACAATCGGCTTCACCGGCTCGCTGACCGCCGCTGTGGGATCTTTCTTCTGGAGCCGGAAATGAACGATGAATCTCTTGTGAATGGATTTGTCGACAGGAGCTGCGAAGTCCATGTACTGAATGCCGAAATATCCTGAACGCGGGTCGTATTCGCGCACATGGAATCCCGGCGGAGGCGCCTGCACAAAGGAAAAGTGCTCGCGAATGGTGACGCTTTGCGGGTCCGGCGTTACTTCCCGGACCCAGCGTCCCGGGTCATCGCTTGTGAATGTCAGGGTCGATTCCACATCGGAGTTCTCGGGGAAATTTTTCGTACGCGGCAAATAGATGGCCGATCGTGACGGATCCAGGTGAAACGTTCCCTGCTTTGTTGCCTTCAGCTTGGCCACTACGTTGTGAGCGTCGTGCAGAAAAAACGGT
>DATLSS010000021.1:0-7114 GCA_035534035.1 Candidatus Acidiferrales bacterium
ATAACAATGCTGCCGAGCGAGCTTTGCGCGCGGTAGCTTTGGGTCGCAAAAATTACCTCTTCGCCGGATCCGATGCCGGCGGTGAACGAGCTGCGGCGATTTACAGCCTGATCGGCACGGCGAAATTGAACGGATTAGATCCCGAAAGCTACCTGCGTGACGTGCTCTCGCATATCGCCGATCACCCCGTCAACCGCATTGACGAACTGCTGCCTTGGAATTTCGTCACACCGTCTGAACAATCCGCTCAGGCCGCATAGTCAACTCGCCTTGCTAGGTCAAGACGGTCGTCGGAAGACGCTTACGCATTGACGGATACATGGCGCGTCGAAACGCGAAGTCCTGCGCGCGGGCTGAAAAACCTCAGAGGCCGGTTCGTATCAGTGGGGTGCGCCCGCCATCAAGAGCAAGTCTTCGACGTCCCCGCCCGGGCTGCCGAGCTTCTCCGCCGCCGCTTCATAGCTTTTATCATGGTAGGCAATCGCGGCTTCCAGCAACGGACCAACCAGTTCCTTTGGCTGAAACTGGCCAATCTGCTGCCACGTCCATTCCTTCTCGCCGAGAGCGTAAGGCACGAGGAAATTCAGCGCGGCGCGGATGCTGCCTCCGTTCGGCGCGCGATAGCGCCAAAGATCGACGCCCAACTCGTCTCCCAGCGTGGCCAGTCCCATCAGCGCGCGCAAGTTAAAAATGCTGTAGCCGAGAGATTTCGTGCGCGCCAGCTCGAGCGGCTGTCGTCCATCAGCTTCGATCTGGCGTCCAATACGCTTCTGCGCCGCTCGGTTCAGCAGCTCCCCCGCCAGCTCGCGCTTTCCCACAAATAGAGCACAATCCGCCGTTTGCAAATCATAGTAGCTCCCATGGTTGTTCTTCGCCTTCGACTCCGCTTTTCCATGCGGGCTATTTTGCAGCCACGCGAGGAATTTCCCGAACCATTGCTCCATGCCGCGCTGGTCCTCTTCGTTCCAGTGCGACGATCCTGCGAGCAGGCCAACGGCATCCACTACGGAAGTCAGCATCCGGCTTTCGATGATCCCGATTCCCCGGCCAGTGTTAATGCCCGGTATGCCTTGCGCATATTCCAAGTTTGGATTCATTCGCGTGGCTGGGTCCAAAAACCAAGCCCGAAGCAACAGCGCAGCTCTCGTCGCGTAGCGTTCGTCGCCCGTCACGTAATACGCTAAGGCGAGCGTGCGGGCGTCTTGCGACATTTGAGCGAGTTCCACATGATCTGAAATTTTGGAAATTTCCGGGTTGCGCTCTCCGTCGCGACGCATGTAAGGAACTCCAGTCGGCGTATTAGGGTTGGGCCAGAAATAGGGTGCTTGGCTCATGTAGTCGTGTTTGTCGCCGCTGGGCGGGAGCGCGGTTTTGTCCATCACCGAGAGCGGCTTCTGCGTCAAAGCCCGGTCGGCCGCGCGCCGCGTCGCGATGGCCACCGCGTTTTGAGGATCGTTTTTTGTTAGCTGCCGTTCCATCCGCAGCACTCGTGCATCGAGGAGAAACACACGTGGAGTGCGTTCGATTCCTCCCGTCGCACTGCCCGCGGCGGCGCAACAAAGGTACAACGCGGCAGCGCCCAGAATTTTAGTTAGCAGTTTTGCTCGCATTTTGCGTTTCGAGCCCCAGCAACGTTTCCAGCAGATAATACTGCCCATAAATTAGTCCCGTATCGGCCGGGTGCGTCGAGCAGCCGTGCCTCAGCAAACCTGCTGGCGTGGGATCGCCGCTGTAGGTTGGCGTGAGGTAGCGATCGATCAGTGAGTGAATGATTCGCTCGCACTCGCTTCGGTACGTGGCCGCTCTCTGCGAATCGGGTTCGATTTTTGAAAGTTGCAACAAGCCGTCGGCGATGATCGCTGCGGCCGAGCTATCCCGATTTCGATAGAGCACGCCCTCATCGTTGAAGTCGTACCACGGCACACCATCGGGCGGCAATTCGGCGAGCGCGTAGCCGGCCACTTTCTCCGCCGTCGCCAGCATCCGCGGATCGTGCGTCTCACGGTACGCGATGGCAAATCCGTAAAGCGCCCAACCTTCTCCCCGCGACCAAGTCGTGTCCGACGCGTAGCCTTGGTGCGTATGCTCAAAGACACGCTGGCCCGGAGCGACGTTATTCGGCAGGTAGAAATCGCGGTTACCGCCGTGCAGCTGAAAATACTGGCGATTGTCGCCCGGATTATAGTGCACCGATTGAATCGTTGAGCCATCGTTGCGGACCAGCCACTCGGCGGTGCGCAGGGCATGTTTCAACGCGATTTCGCGCCATTTCGGATTTCCGGTTTCATCGCTGGCCCACCACAGAATCTGCAAGTTCATCATTGTGTCGATGATGCTGTCGTCGCCGTGGGGTCGCCACGCGGCAATCAGCTGCGTTGTGGGATTGAATAGGCTGGCCAGGCGATCCGCGGCCGCGATCGCGCTCTGCCGCAGCTTCGGTTCATGTGTGAGCTGGTAACCAACCGCCGCGGAATCAAAAAACAAGAAACCCACATCGTGGTCTTGCGTTGCTTCATGTCCAACCATGCGCGACGTCCACAACTCGGCCCACCGCCGATACTGCGAATCGTGCGTCCGCTTGTACATGTCCCACAGCTCGCCCGTCCAGAATCCGCCCGTCCAGAAAAATCCCTTTTGCGACTGCCATTCTCCCGTCCTGTCGTCGGCTTCGGTGAAGAACCCGCTGCCGTCGTGCGCTCCGAACGTTCTGGAGTCGCTGGTTGAAATGATCGGCGACCACTTTCGAGCCGTGCGATCAATCTCCTGCTTCAGCAGGCCGATCGCTTGCGCGTATGAACGCGAAGTAGCGGGATGAAGCGTGTCCGGCGGCGCGGACTGGCTCTGAGGCGCGGAGGAGAGGATGCGCACTGCGGCGGGCTGCTCCATCCTGGAAACCTGGTCATGGACCACCGCCAGGAATTGCTCCTGCGAAGTGATCGCTTGGTGCGCCGCGACAAAGTTTACGAAATCACCCGGCGCGTTCCCGGCGCCGGTCGGAACAGGGTTGTTGCTGGCTTCCTGATCCCAAGCCGCCATCGCGTACCAGGAAGCAACATCGTTCTTCAACGGGAACGTCATCAGGTAATCCTTGCTGTCCTCATGGCGCGCTGCCAACGTACCCGGCGACAGAATCACTGCCAGACCAAGATTGCTTCCTTTTACAAACGGCGCGACAGCTTTATTGGCCGCTTCGACGACCTGCGGGCCCCACATCGCGACCCAGGGAGTCGTCGCGTCGGGACGCGAACGGTTGTCGAGAATATTGTTCTGCTGCCGGCTCACGCCGGTTGCGAAAGTAAAGTCGCCCGCATCGGTCGAGGTGATTGTTTGCGTGAATCCGCGCTCGCCCGCCCATTGCACGACCCGCGATTTCAAAGTGATCGTCCGTCCGTCCACTTTCCAACCATCGTATGTGAATTCGACGATGGCTCGCACTGGCCCGGTAGAAATAATTCGCCATTTACGGTCCGCTACGTCGGAAACGTGGGCGGCGGTGCCATCCACCCAGCCGGCGACAGCTCCGAGTCCGATGGCATTCGCCACCAAATAAATGTCCCGACCGTCCGGTGAAGCATTGTGGTAGACGTATCCGGGCGTGGCGAATCGGTCGAGAAGCAACATCGGCCGCTTCTTTCCGTAAATGTCGATGGCATTCCGCTTATCGAAATACAGCCGAAAGGCAATCCGCTCCGATTCCCAGCCCATTCCGTCGATTTTAGTTGTAAAGATCGCGTTGGTACGCTGCGGATAATCGCTGCGGAGCCGGAAAATCAGATCAGGCGGGCCATAGGTGATTGTGACGATCCGCGTCTGATGCGCTTTCAAATCGATCTGAAACGCAAGTTCGTCGGGCTTGTGGTCCGCACCGAAAGAGTCCACTTGGGAGGGGAGTTCAGCTGCCTGGATTGCTGCGGCGTCCTGCTCGAGCGTCGAGGCGTCCGTCGCGGTCACGATCTGCGATCCAGCGTAGAAATCAGGAGCGACCTTGCGCAGATCGGCAACGGAAAGCGTCACGTCTGTGGCAGGGCGATCCTGGCCTGTGGGATTGGTGACAGCAATTTTTATCGACTTCAACTGCGGCGCGGCCCACGCGCTGCCTGCTGCCATCAGCACCACCAGCGACAATCGGCGCCACTTCATTGTTTCCCTCCAATTCTCCATTCGCAGCGAATCGTTTTTTGGGGACGGCGCGTCAGCCCCGGCGCAAAGGACAAGCGACCGCAACCGGCCGTCTAGTCTGTCTGCACCTTAATCACCAGGTCCACGACCGGCGATGTAACCGCTTTGAACCAGTGCGGCACTCCCGCGGGCACCACCACCAAGCTTCCTTTTTCCAGCTGATGGCTTACCCCGCCCTGAATTGACTTCCCTCGCAGTTCGCCCGGAGCGATGGTTTTCCCCTGCATCAGGCGGCCGCCAGTGATGAACGTTGCCGCGCCATCGGTGACGTAAATTACGTCCGTGTAATGAGCGTGGACTTCCACGTCACCCGGCGAATCCCGTCGACCTGTGCTCACCAGGTAGCGCATTCCGTTCTTGTTAACCAAGTTCTTCCCTTGCGCGAAAGCAGCAGCCATTTCGGCTGCAGAGAAAACGGTCGCGTTCGGCCGAACAGTCTGTGCTCGGCGCGTATCGTTCGAGCTGCGGACCGTCCAAGCGGCGCCGTTCCGACTTCCTCTGTCACGGCCGCTAGATGCTGCCGCCGCACAAGCCACAAACATGGCCAAAATGACCGCCATGGCATTGATTCGATATTTCATCTCATGCCTCCTTCGATTGAATGCGATCAAGCGCGCTGCGAGGCTGCTTCAGCAGTCATTTCCGATCGGACCTCGCGGACGATTGCCGCAAATCTCGCCGCAGTCCGACTGATCGCGGCTGACATTTCCGCGCGAGGCGCTTCCGGCTGGAGCAGTTCGTTGCCTACTCCAAGCGCCGCAGCGCCCGCGCGAATGAAATCGCCGGCCGTTTCGAGACTTACTCCTCCGGTGGGCACCAGTGGCACTTGGGGCAGTGGGCCGCGCAAAGCCTTCAGATAAGCTGGGCCGCCAAGCGATCCGCACGGGAACACTTTTACAAAATCCGATCCGGCGTCCCAGGCTGTCAAAATTTCCGTCGGCGTGAGCGCGCCGGCAATCATCACCACGCCGCGGCGAGCGGCGAGTGCAACCGTTTTCAAATCGAGGACTGGACTCACTAAGAATTTGGCGCCAGCTTCGATGCAGCGCTCCGCCGTCTCGACATCGAGTACTGTTCCCGCACCGATCAGCAGACCGTTGCGAGCATTCCTCGTCAGATCCCGGATGACCTCGATTGCACCGGGCACCGTCATCGTAATTTCGACAATCGGGATGCCGCCAGCGGCCACTGCGTCGGCGGTGATGCAGGCGATCTCCGGGGAAGAGGCGCGCACAACCGGAATGATGCCGATCTCGGCAAGGCGTTCGCGAATTTCCAGTTTGTCCATGATAAGTTGTTCTGCGCACTGCCGCTCAGCGCGCGATTCGCACAGCTGATCGTTTCATGACGCGTTCGACTTCCTCCAATGTGGCCGTGGAAGTATCACCGGGCGTGGTCATCGCCAGCGCGCCGTGCGCCGCGCCGCATTCGACGGCCCACTGCGGGTCGCGGCCAGAAAGGAACCCATAGACGAGGCCAGCGGCGAAGGAGTCTCCACTCCCAACGCGGTCGAAGATTTCGAGATCCTCTCGCAATGGAGCTTCCACGAAATTCCCCTCGCAACAACAGAGCGCTCCCCAATCATTCCGCGTCGCTGACTTGGCGCGCCGGAGCGTGACGGCGACCACCCGCGCCGAAAAATTTCGAGCAACCTCTCGCATCATCCGTTTAAATCCATCCATGCTTAAATCGGTGAACGACTCATCGAGGCCATCGACTTCATAGCCGAGCGCCGCCGAAAAATCCTCTTCATTGCCCAGCAGGACGTCAACCAACGGCGCAATTTCCCGATTCACAGTTTGCGCATACTGTTTTCCGCCAAAGAATTTCCACAGCGAATCCCTGTAGTTGAGGTCATAGGAAACCACGACGCCATGACGCCGGGCCGCGCGGATCGCTTCCAGCGCCACCTCGTGGATCGATTCGGAAAGTGCACAGAAAATTCCGCCGGTATGAAACCATCGCACGCCGAATTTGCCGAAGATGGTCTCCCAGTCGAAATCGCCCGGGCGGAGCTGAGAAACGGCGGTATGGCCGCGGTCTGAGCAACCCACTCCCGCGCGCACGCCGAAACCGCGTTCCGTGAAATTCAGCCCGTTCCTTGAAGCTCGGCCAGCTCCGTCGTAGCCGACCCAGCGCACCAACGACTGGTCCACACCACCTTGGTAAATCAGATCCTGAGCTAGGCGGCCAACTGGGTTGTCGGCAAAGGCGGTGACGATGGCGGTATCGAGACCAAAACAGCGTTTCAGGCTGCGGGCCACGTTGTATTCGCCTCCGCCTTCCGATACTTGGAAGGACCGCGTGGTCCAGATACGCTGATCGCCCGGATCGAAACGCACCATCACCTCGCCGAGACTGATGAAATCCCAGCGACATTCCTGTTTCGGGCGAATGTTCAGCGCCATCGGTCTGCCTCAGCTGCACGCCGGCCCGACCGCCCGGAACAATGGAGGATCATGACGCCTCCGCTCCCCTAAACTTGACGGGGGCCAAGTCGGGCGAGACCAGGTGGACCACCCCTAGAGCAACCAGATACGCCGAGCCTGCGATGTAGAACGGAATCATGTAGCTTCCCGTCCATTGCAAGATGTGGCCAACAAGCACGGCAATCAGCATGCCGCCTATCGCTCCTGCCATCCCGCCGATCCCGACAACCGAACCCACCACGCGGTCGGGAAACATGTCGCTCGGCAGCGTGAACATGTTGGCGGAGAAGCCTTGGTGGCCCGCAGCAGCCAATCCGATGAGCAGAACGGCTGACCAGGTACCGGAGACGCGCGAAGCGAAAACAATCGGCACCACGCACAATCCGCAGATGAGCAGCGCGATTTTGCGGCTGAAATTCACGCTGTGCCCACGCTGGATGAGTGCCGAACTAATCCAGCCACCCGTGACGCTGCCAACATCGGAGATCACATAGATCACCACAATC
>DATLSS010000022.1:0-6479 GCA_035534035.1 Candidatus Acidiferrales bacterium
CCTGATCTAAGTGGGCGCCCAACGCCTGCCTTTAGGCTTTCCTGGCCCGATTGCTCGAGAGAGGACATGCACACCGGCAGGACGACAAGGACTCCCGGGGTTTCAGTGTTGGTTCAAAGTAGCCATCGCGGCGAAACGCGCGTCGCAGGCCAACTCCGCAGTTTATTGTAACAGGGTTTTGTAAAGTTCAGCTCCGGAGGTGGGCGCGGCCGGAGGGTGGCGGAACATCACCGCACTCGCCGCGCAATGTGTGCATTACGCCTGAAAGACCGCCGTCGCGAGCGACCGCGCGATAAATCCGCGCCCGTCAGTGCGAACTTTCGAGCGCCCTTTCGACGAGATTCACACACTTCTCAACGCGCTTTCGCAATGGTCCTTCAAGCTCTTCCTGCTGCCGTCGGAGCGCAAAAAGCTCATCCGCGATGTTCAGCGAAGCGAGCACAGCCAGCCGGGTTGAATCCACCTGCCGCGTGGCTTCGGCGACCGTGCGCATTTTCTCATCGACGAACGATGCCAGTTGGCGAAGATGCGCTTCGTTACCTTCCGCCTGCACGTTATATGTCTGGTCGAAAATTTCAATTTTCATCTGGCTCCTCCGGGGCAGGTGAGGCCATTTTGGGGCATCGTTGCTGGCAAGGCAAGACCTGGCGATTATCGATTCAGGACGATCAAATCGCAGCGCAGCGCCTCCCGATAATCCATCTTCCCAAAAATTGTCGTAGCGAATTTCCTGTTCGAGGCGGGGAGTTGTCGTCGCGAGCGGAGTAATCCAGCTAGGTTGTTCGGCCTGCGTTCGTGCGACGCGCGCCTGCCATCCATCGTCACTGGATCGGCTGGTATTCTGCGCTTGGCACGGAGTCCCGCATACTCCGCCCAAGAACAAGAGCGCAATTGGGGCGGCTGGGTGAAACCGACGAAACATCTCAGGGACGTAAAAATGCATTCATTTCTCCCTAGCACCAGCCGAAGCTCCACATTGTATTGCGCCGTCTTCCAATCCATCAGCGAGGCTTCGATCTGGCGCGCAAATTGTACGTAAAATAACGTCGCGAACGCCGTTGCTGAGACGTCCCGTGCTGGTGACGAGAGGGGATGCCCAGTCCGGCTGGTTGGTTCGCGTCGTGCAGGTCTGCGGGCCAGAGCCGTTATCGAAGTGTTCGGTTGAGTTCTGGGCGCGGCAGGGAATTACGACGCAAAAGATCAAGAGCACCAGAATTATGGCTACTGCATAAACGCGTGGCCGCGCGCGTGATCTTAGGATTTTTGCACCTGAGCGGGACTCGCGGAGTTTTTCACGCAATCGGCGCATCGTAAACGCGCCGGAATCGCGGTTCAATTAGCATCTTTTGCTCTTGTGCTTAGATGGTTCCTGATACATAGGAACATGTGGAAGGCGCAAGGCAAAATCAACGCCAGCTAGACGGTCCGGAGCGCCGCGCCAAGCTTCTCCGCGAGCGCTGAAACGATGCGCGCGGAAAAGTCCGTTAACTGCGCCTCGGCGAATGTCGCTTCATCGCTTTGGAATGTGACGCGCACAAGCAGCGAGTATTTCCCCGCGGGAATTTGACCGCCTCGGAATCGATCGATTGCCTCGATGCGGTGCAATTCAGGAATATTCGCCGAACAAATTGCTTCCTTGACCTGCGCGAATGTCGTGGCATCGGCCAACACAAGGGAAAAATCACGCTCGACGGCAGGGAACCGCGGCAACGGTTCATAGCGCAGCGATCGATGAGCGTGCGCAACGGCCTGAGCGAGCGGCTCCAGACGCAGCTCAACCAAGTAAATTTCCTGGCGCAGCTTAAACCGTTGCGCAAGACTGCGCGCGAGCGGTCCTGCGAGGCCAATTCGTTTGCCATTACTTGCGGGTACCGAAATTTCCGCCGCCCGGCCCGTGGCCAGCCATGCGGGGCCGCCGAGTTTCCACTGCGAGCCGCCGGCAAGGACGAGAATCTGGTCTAACTCGCCTTTCAAGTCATCGAAAGAAAATTCGCGAGCCGCTTCGTGAATCGATTGTTCGCGCGCAAGACCTGTGGCACCGAGAGTGAGTACGCGCGTCTCAACGGGTTTTCCCGCGCGCACTTCATACGCTTTGCCGAATTCAAAGAGCCGCAAGTTGCGCTGTCCGTGATTCAAATTCCATTCGAGAGCCCCGATCATGCTCGTGATGCCCGAGGTACGCATCGTCGACGCATCCTCGGACAGCGGATTTGCTATTGTTGGCGCCGTGACGTTTTCGTGGCGAAACGCGGCGTCATGTTCCGGATCGACCAGCGGAATAGCCACAATTTCCTGGTAGCCGAATGCAACCAGCCGTTCGCGTAGTCTGTCTTCTTCTCCCGCGTACGGCAAACGCGCCGCTGGCTGCTTGGCGGGCGGCAATCGCGGAGGGAATTTGTCGTAGCCGTAATGCCGCGCGATTTCCTCGATGATGTCGACCTCGCGCGTCACGTCGCCGCGCCATGACGGCAGCGTACATTCCCATGTGGCGACGAGCGACCCAATGCTACCGCGGTTCGCGTCGATGCGTCGAGGCGCGAAGCCCAGCGCCGAGAGAATTTCCTCAATCGCGCGATCCGGAACATCCGCACCCATGATGCGCAGCAGCTCTTTGCGCGACAGTTCTATTTTCTGCGGCGGCGCCCAATGTGGATACACGTCGATGACACCCGCGAGCACTTCGCCTCCCGCAAGTCGCTGAATCATTTCCGCCGCTCGGCGCGACGCCATGTCCGCCAATTCGATATCCTCGCCTCGCTCGAAGCGCATCGATGCCTCTGTACGCAACGCGAGCGTTTTCGATGTGCGGCGAATCGAAATGGGATCGAACCAAGCCGATTCGAGCAGCAGGTTCTTCGTGCCGAAGCTGATTTCGCTTTCCGCGCCGCCCATCACGCCGCCAATCGCCACGGGCGCGCGCGCGTCGCAAATTAGGCACATGTCCTTTGTGAGCTTGCGATCTATTCCGTCGAGCGTGCGCATGGTTTCGCCGGGCCGCGCCCGGCGCACCACGATGCGATGCTCGGCAACGCGGTCGTAATCGAATGCATGGAGCGGCTGGCCGAGTTCGAGCATGACATAATTCGTGATGTCCACCACGTTGTTGATCGAAGATTGACCCAGCGCCTCGAGCCGCTGCCGCAGCCAGTCCGGTGACGGCTGAATTTTCACGCCGCGAATGACTCGTGCCGTGTAGCGCGCGCATAGATCGGGACATTCAATCTCGACGCGGGCTGCTTTTGACGCCGGCTCCGCGGATTCCTTGAATTTCGGTTGCACGCGTTTCAGGTCCAGCCGGTAGAGCGTCGCAATTTCCCGCGCGATTCCCAAGTGGCCGAGCAAGTCCGGACGGTTGATCGTGATCTCGGCGTCCAACACCGGCCCTGCCGGCGTTTCTTCGACCGAATCCACGGAAACGCCGGACATGGAAAGGCGAGAGCGCAACTCGGCCGCGGGCGCGGTGAACTCCACGAGTTCTTTCAGCCAATTGTAGAGAACCTTCATTGTTTCCTTGTGCCGCTTTCGTTACGCAGCGCCCATTTTGCGAACTTCATCATGCGATTTTCTTTATCGCTACGCCCGCGATATGTGGCCGCACGATCGGCACCGGCCCGTCGAAATGTTCGAGACGAACTTCCGCAAAACCCGCCGACTCGATAGCGCGCCACGTCTCGCGATCAGGACTGCATCCGTCGGCGAGAAAATGAAACCACGGGCGCAAGCGGCGCTGCCATTTCCGCAAACGCGAGCCCGGCGGGGCCGCAACGTGCTCGATGAAAACAAATTGGCCGCCGGGTTTGAGTACCCGCAAAATTTCCGAGAGCGTATCGCGCAAATCCGGCACCGAGCAAAGTACAAGCGTGCTGACCACCGCATCGATGGAACCGCCCGGGCAGTCCATCGCTTCGGCCGTGCCTTCGCGTAATTCCGCCTTGACGCCCACGCGTTCCGCCTCGCGCCGCAAGTACGCGCGCATGTACGGATTTGGCTCAATGCCGATCCAGCGCACGGTCTTTGCGTAATAGCGCAGATTAGGCCCACTTCCGGGACCAATTTCAATCACAGTGCCCGTTAATTCGCCGAGCAACCCGCTTTTGCGCGCCGCGATTTCCCGCTCGTAACCCGCATTAAACTTATGCAGCGTCCACGCAAAGAGCCGTTTCCGTAGGCCGCGCTCTTCGCCGCGAACAGGGCGCGGATTTTCCGAGACCGACACGGTCGTCATGGTTTTGGCGGCCACTTACGGGAACTGGCGCAAAAAACGCGTATCATTCCGGAAAAACTGCTGCAAATCGTCAATCCCATATTTCAACATGGCCAGCCGGTCGACGCCCAATCCAAACGCGAACCCGCTCACTCTCTTCGCGTCGTAATCAACGAAACCATAAACGGCTGGGTCAACCATGCCCGCGCCGAACAGCTCGATCCAGCCGGAATATTTGCACGTGCGGCAGCCCGGGCCGCCGCAAATGTGACACGACGCGTCGAATTCTGCCGAAGGCTCGGTGAACGGGAAATAACTTGGCCGCAGCCGCACGCGAGTTTGCGGCCCGAAAAATTGCTGCGCGAAATACTCGATTGTGCCCTTGAAATCGCAAAACGTAATGTCTGTATCGACCGCGAGCCCCTCGAGCTGGTGAAACATGAACGAGTGCGTCGCGTCCGGATTGTCGCGGCGATACACCTTGCCTGGCACGACGATGCGCACAGGCGGCTTCTGTTTTTCCATGGTGCGCACTTGCATCGGCGAAGTGTGCGTGCGCAACAAATATCCGGGGGCATTGCCAAGATAAAAAGTGTCCATGTTGTCGCGCGCGGGATGATGCTCGGGAATGTTCAGCGCCTCAAAATTGTAATAGGGTGTTTCAATCTCCGCACCCTCGACAATCGAAAAGCCGATCGAGTTGAAAATGCGGTACAGCTCTTCGTATGTTTGGGAGATTAAGTGCCGCGTGCCAATTGGCCGCGTCACGCCGGGAAGCGAAAGATCAATCTTGTCGCGCGCGGCGGCGGTTTTTTCGGCGGCGGCTTCGACTTCCGCTTCGCGACCCGCAAGAACTGCCTCCACATGCGCTTTGAGGTTGTTCAGTTCCTGGCCAACGACGCGCTTGAGCTCCGGCGGCGCCGACCTCAGCCAATTGTCGCCAATTTTGCGGATAACTCCAATCTGGCGTCCCCGCCAGCGGAGGTCCAGCGCTTCCCGTGCGTCAGACGGTTCGGTGAAGTCATTGAAAAAGTCGGAGTTTTGTTTATTGAATTCTTGGCGCACCTCTGCAAATAGCGCGGAAATCTGGTCGGACGAATACACCCCGATGGCGTCAAGATGGAGATTCGTTTTTTCCAGGATGTTCGCCATTGCGATTAAAGTGTCAAAACGCACCGTATTTCAGGGGCTAAAGCCCCTTAGGCACAAGCTGCTCGATGTCGCGGCTGAAGCCGCGACCCACAAAGCTCAAAACCAGCGCCAGCCGCCGAGACGCCCTTCCTTCAGCAGGACGAACTGGCGCTACGAGCGCCAATGCGCCGCTCCGTGACACAGGCTCTCGGCCTGTGCTGGCATTAATCATCACACTGGCGCACAGCCTAAGAGGCTGTGCCAGTCACAGGGCTGCCCAGGTGCTGCTTGGCCTGCGCCACCAGCGACGTAAATGCGGCTGCGTCGTGCACCGCAATATCCGCCAGGATTTTCCGGTCCAGATCCACGCCGCCGACCTTCAGCCCGTGCATGAACTGGCTGTACGAAATGCCGTTATTGCGCGCGGCTGCGCCAATGCGTTGAATCCACAACGTGCGATAATCGCGTTTGCGCGTGCGGCGGTCGCGATAAGAATAGCGCAGCGAACGGTTCATCGCCTCCTTCGCCGAGCGGTGCAGCTTGCTCTTTGTGAGGAAAAATCCCTTGGTGTGCTTCAGAATCTTCTTGCGGCGTGCGCGACGCTTGGTCCCGCGTTTTACTCTAGGCATCGAAAAAGCTCCTCGAAATGGACTGTTGAAATTTGCCGGCGCATGGCCGGCATCAAAACTCACGGAATAGAATCGGAGACAAAAAGGTCGCGGCACGTCAAACGTCGGCGCGACGCAACGGGTTTGTCTCGTAGGACCGCTTGCTGCCATGCGCCCAAAAACTCCTGGGCCGACCGGCCGGCAGGCACCCGTGAAGCGCTGCCTGGCGCGGTTAAAAGCTCAATCTTCGAACTTAAATTATTGCAAAAGCCAAATGCTAGCGGTAGCGGCCATATGGCAACTGGAGGCGGATCTTTGCGGCATCGCCCGGCGTCACCTCGATCTGTTTCTTCAGCCGGCGCATCCGCTTCGGCTTTTTAGTGCCGAGCAGGTGGCGCTTGCCGGAATGCATACGCATAATTTTCCCCGTCGATGTGACCTTGAAACGCTTGGCCGCCCCTCGATGGGTTTTCAGTTTGATTTTCTTTCTCGGTTTTCTCGGCACAATCCCCTCGCTAAAATTAGCACAACTTGAA
>DATLSS010000023.1:0-8873 GCA_035534035.1 Candidatus Acidiferrales bacterium
AAGTTGAGCGCCACCATCACGCGCCAGATGATTTTCGGCGAGAAGGCCATGCTCGCGCGCATTTTCCTGGCGCGCGGCGCCATCGTGCCGCGTCACTCGCACATCAACGAGCAAATCACGTGGATTATTTCCGGCGCGCTGAAATTTACTTTCGACGATGGTGAAAGAATTGTTCGGGCCGGCGAGATGTTGCTGATTCCCGCAAACCTGCCGCACGCGGCCGAGGCTCTAGAAGATACCGTGGACATGGATATTTTTGGCCCGCCGCGCGAGGACTGGATCAAAAAAACGGACGCGTATCTGCGCCGCTAGTTGCCGTTGCTTCAAAATATCGAGGAGCGAAGCTCATGGACTTGGAACTGAAGGGTAAAGTAGCGATTGTCGCAGCGGCCAGCAAAGGACTGGGGCGCGCGTGCGCGGAGGAATTCGCTCGCGAAGGGGCGGAAGTCGCGATTTGTGCGCGCTCTGCCGCGAACCTCGAAAAAGCCGCGCAAAGTATTCGCAAAGCAACGGGCCGCGAGGTTTTCGCGCAGGAACTTGACGTGACGCGCCACGAAGCCGTGCGCGATTTCGTCGCGGCGGTCGAGAAGCGTTTTGGCCGCGTGGATATTTGCGTCACAAACGCGGGGGGGCCGCCCTCGAAGAAGTTTCTAGATATCTCGATTGAGGAATGGCGCGCCGCCGTGGATTTGACGCTGATGAGCGCCGTCTATTTTGCGCGCGAAGTGCTGCCGCGCATGAAGAAGAATCGCTGGGGCCGTTTGCTGGCGATTACTTCGGTCTCGGTGAAGCAGCCGATCGACAACTTGCTGCTCTCGAATTCCATCCGCGCCGGAGTCACGGGCTTAATGCGCACGCTGGCGAATGAATTCGGCGCTGACGGAATCACGGTCAACTGCATCTGCCCGGGGTACACGCTCACCGAGCGCCTCGATGAGCTTGCAGGAATGCAAGCAAAGAACGCCGGAGTCGATCGCGAAAGGATTTTGGAGCGCTTGAGCGCGCAAGTACCCGTGGGCCGCATCGGCCGGCCCGAAGAATTCGCCGCCATGGTAACGTTTCTCGCGTCCGAGCGCGCCAGCTATATCAATGGCTGCTCCATTCCCGTGGACGGCGGCTGGACAAAGAGTCTGCTGTAACTTTTCGCGAAGCAAGGAAAACTTCGGTGTCTCCGAACTAACTGGCAAGAAGGATCCGCAGGTCGCGCAAATTATTTCCGGTTGGTCCCGTCATAATCGCATCGCCGAGCCTATCGAAAAAAGTGAAGGCATCGCTGCGGCGATAAGAGTCGGCCGGGTCGAGTCCCGCCGCACGTGCACGCTCCAGCGTCGCTCCATCCGCGACGGCGCCTGCAGCAGCACTGTTGCCGTCGATTCCATCCGTGCCGACGCTGAGCACCGTGATTTTTCGTTTGGCAATTTTTTCCACGCATGCCAGCGCGAAAGCAGAATTGCGCCCGCCGGTTCCCTTCCCCGTCACGGGGCTGCTCACTTCTCCATCGGCAATCAGCGCAACGGGCTTGCCATCAAACGAGCGCGAGATCGCATCGAGCTGCACCAGCAAATGCTGTGCGGCCCTCTCGACAGGCCAGCCGTCAGTCGCGTTGTCGCACACGGTGAGAAATCCGGCGGCTTCGGCGGCTACGTGCGCGTGATGAAACAAATCGCGCCGGCCGAGGAGCAATTCGAATTTCGCGCGCGCAAAGGCAGGGTCGCCGGGCTTCGGAGTTTCGACCAGCGTGTGTTTTTCGAACTTTGCACGCAGCGAGGCCGGCAATTTATCGAGCAAATGGTACTCTTGGGCGATGCGCTGCGCGTCGGCGATTGTCGTGGGATCCGGCAGGGTTGGCCCTGAAGCGAGAGCCGACTCCTGACCCTCCGGCACGTCGGTGACGCCAAATGTCAGCTTCATCGCTTGCGCCGCCGCGGCGGCGAGACGCCCGCCCTTCACGGCGGAAAGATGCTTCCGAATGGCGTTGATTTCCTCGATGGGCGCGCCGCACGTCACTAGCGCGTGGTTTAACTTCACAAAATCATCCAGTGAAATATTTTCGTCGAGCGGCAATTCGACCAAAGATGAGCCGCCTCCCGAAAGCAAAAAGAAAATCAGCGTCTTGTCGCCGCACCCGTGGAGCAAATCGAGAATCGCGCGTCCAGCGCGAAAGCTTTCTTCGTTGGGAACCGGATGCCCCGCAACAAATGATTGCCAGCCACGAAGCGCGCGCGGGGCCTTCGCAGGGCCGGCGAGAATTCCGCGGATGCGAAATTCCGGCGCGAGTATGGTCGTTAAACCTTCCGCAAGCGCCCGCGCAGCTTTACCCATCGAAATCGCGACGATTTCGCGAATCTCGTGGCGCAAATCCAGCGGTGTTCCGCATGCCTGAATCACGTTCCCCTGGCGATTCAGCTTCCGCGCGAGTGTCGCGGGAATATCGATTCCCGCGAGCGTGTCGCTAAAGATTTTCCGGGCGAGGGTTTTGCGGTCATTCATAACGCTCACGAAAGTGCCGCGGTCTTATTTCGGCTTCCACAAGCCGACGGTGTTTCCTTCCGGATCCTGCATCGGCGCAAAAGTCCCGGTCGGGATGTCGACGGGCGGCACAAGCGTTTTTCCGCCGAGCAGCTGAGCGTTGTCGAGATGACGCTGCACATTTTCGACTTCGACATAGAAGATAGTGTAGTGATGCGGCTCGTGTCCAAGTGCTGTGATATGGCCTGTCACCGCGCCGCCCGTTTGAATCATCGTTGCCGGACCCGCCTGCTCAAACTTCCAGCCAAAGAGCTTCGCGTAGAAATCCTGAGCTTTTGCGCTGTTCCTGCAGCCGATCTCGAAATGCACGACGGGATGCCCCATCACCGCCTCCTCATTCTTAATTTAGCTTATTTTGCAGTCAGAATTTCGGGATTGAGCGCGTTCGGAGGACGGCGGCCATCGAAGAGTGCGATCACGTTTTCAACGGCGATCACAGCCATTTTCGTCCGCGTCTCCACGGAAGCGCTGGCGATGTGCGGAGTGAGAATCACGTCCTTGCGCGCGATGAGCGCGGGATGAGCCTTTGGTTCGTTTTCGAAAACATCCAGCGCCGCACCTGCGATTTGTTTCGCGTCCAGAGCGGCGACGAGCGCGGCCTCGTCCACGACCGGCCCCCGCGATGTGTTGATCAGATACGAACCGCGTTTCATTTTTCCCAGCGTTTCGGCGTTGATCATCCGGCGCGTTTCGGGAAGCAGCGGCACGTGAACGCTGACAAAATCAGCAGTCGCGAGCAAACGGTCGCGGTCCACATATTCTGCGTGCAAATCGCGCTCGACTTCGGGCGCCGCGCGCATCGCATCGGTATAGAGAATGCGCATGTCGAAACCTTGCGCGCGCTTAGCCATGGCGCGGCCGATGCGTCCGAAACCGATGATGCCGAGCGTCTTGCCGGAAACATCCGCGCCGCAAAGCTGGTCGAGGTCCCAGCCTGGCCACGTGCCTGAGCGCATCCAGGCGTCGCCTTCGACGACGCGGCGTGCAATGGCCATCAGCAGCGCAAATGCAAAATCGGCGGTCGTGTCATCCAGGACGCCGGGGGTATGCGTGGCGACGATTTTGCGACGCGTGCACGCTGCCACGTCAATGTTGTCGTAGCCGACCGAAACGGTGGCGGCGATTCGCAATTTCGGCGAACGGTCGAGCAATTCGTCGTTTACCTTTTCCGTGAGCAGGCAGATGAGCGCCTCTTTATCCGCAACGCGCCGCAGCAATTCGTCGCGCGACGGCCGCTGCTGGCCTGTCCAATAATCCACTTCGCAATGCGTTTCGAGCAGCGCGCGCGCCGGCGCGAACAGCCCGTGAGTCGCGAATACGTTCGGTTTCATGATAAGAGGTCCCCTGCAAAAAATAGAGTTGCGCGAGCGTCAGTAGCATATCGCCGCGCCGTGTGTCAACGCGGCACGCGCGCGCGCACCGCAATTGCGCCGGGCGTCGTTCCAGTCTATATTCGCGCTTGATGCACAATCCTCTCGTCAAGTATCTTATTGGCACTTGCATTTTGAGTGTGGGACTGGTGATTTTACTTTCCGCGAAGGAAATCGCGCATGGCTTAACCCACTTCTGGGAGCGTTGGCTCGGCAAGAATTCGGCCGAACCGGCTGCGCCTCGCACCCCCTCCGTTAATTCGGAGCAGCCACAATATCGCGCACGCCTGCTGACCTGGCGCGTGATTGCCGCGCTGATTATCATCGATGGATTCATTTGGCTTGCGCGCGCCACCTCTGAAGTATTTCGCGCCATGCCGCACGCAAAGCCCTGACTTTTTGCCCCACGTTGACGCCAGCGGAGACGCGCGGCTATAGTGGTTGTGCGCGTATAACCAATCGTCCCCCAACTATGGATCGCCATCTCCTCAGCGAACTCGAACACTTCCTCGGCAAGCATTCCGTCTTGAGCCAGCCCGAAGATCTGCTGCTCTACGAATATGACGGCTCGGTGGAAATTGCGCGCCCTCAATGCATCGTGTTTCCGCGTGGGGCCGCCGACGTGGTGCGGATTGTCGGACTCGCGAATCGCTACAATGTACCGATCGTCGGGCGCGGCGCGGGTACGGGACTTTCCGGCGGAGCGCTCGCGCGCCATGGCGGCATCATCGTTTCCTTTGCGCGCATGAATCAAATTCTGGAAGTTGACGCGGAAAATCAACGCGCCGTGGTGCAGCCCGGCGTGGTGAATTCGGATTTGAATGCAGCCGTCGCTCATTTGGGATTGCATTTTGCGCCGGATCCGTCGAGCCAGAAAGCCTGCACAATCGGCGGAAACGTTTCCGAAAACGCCGGCGGACCGCACACGCTCGCGTACGGCGTGACCACGAATCACATTTTGGGACTCGAAATGGTGATGCCGACAGGCGAGCTGGTGCGCATCGGCGGAAAATCGGTGGACGCCCCGGGTTACGACTTGTGCGGCCTCTTCGTTGGCTCAGAGGGCACGCTCGCGCTCGTCACGGAAATTACTGTGAAACTCACACGTTTGCCCGAAGCGATCAAGACGCTGCTTGCGGTTTACGATCGCGTCGACGGCGCCACGGAGACGGTGGTCGAAATCACGGCGCGCGGAATCACTCCGGCCGCCTGCGAGATGCTCGATGGCTGGACTCTACGCGCGGTGGAAGCGTGGGTGCACGCGGGATTTCCGCTCGATAGCGCCGCCGTGTTGCTGATAGAAGTCGATGGATTGCGTGAAGCCGTCGAGCAGCACGCAAAAGAGATCAGCGAAGTCTGCAAGATTCACGGAGCGCGTGAGGTCCGCGTGGCGCGCGACGCTCGTGAACGCGATCTTCTCTGGAAGGGTCGAAAAAATGCCTTTGGCGCCGTGGGCCGTTTGTCGCCGACATATTACGTGCAGGACGGCGTGATCCCACGAACCAAATTGCCGCAAACATTGCGCGAGATCGAGCGCATCGGGAAAGAAAATGGTTTCGAGATTGGCAATATTTTTCACGCGGGCGACGGCAACCTGCACCCGATTATTCTTTTCGACGCGCGCGACCCGAAACAATTCGAGCGCGCCGTCTCCACTGCCGACGCGATTATTCGCTTCTGCGTCGAGATGGGCGGCACAATCACCGGCGAGCACGGAGTAGGCATGGAGAAAGACCGGCTGATGCCGCTGCTTTTCACCGAGGCGGATCTCGCGTTGATGCGCCGCGTGCGGGATACTTTTAATCCCGCGGGTCTGCTCAATCCCGGCAAAATTTTCCCAACCGGCAAAGGTTGCGGCGAAATCCGCATTCGCCCCATGCCTCAACGCGGCGCGGGAAACAGTACGGCTTCCACCGGAAGAGATTTCGCATGAGCTTACTGGCGAAAGCGATGCCTTCGCGCATCGGCGATATTGTCGGCGCGGCGAATGTGACGGAAGACACCGCCGAGCTCGCGGCATATGAAGTCGACGGGGTGCGGCCAAGCGCGTCGATTCGGCCGGGAACGGCGGAAGAAGTCGCGGAGCTGGTGAAACTCGCGGCCGCCGAAAAACTCGCGGTGATTCCCATGGGCGCGCGAACCAAGCTCGGCACCATCGGCATGCCGCCCGCGCGCTACGATCTCGCAATCGATCTGACGCGCCTTGACCGCGTGATTTCTTACGACCCCGGCGATTTGACGGTGAGCGTCGAAGCGGGCATCGCTCTCGCGAAACTCGCCGCGACTCTAGCGGAGCACAAACAATTTTTGCCACTCGAAGTTTCCTTCTTCGAACGCGCCACAATGGGCGGCACGCTCGCGAGCGGCGTCGATTCTCCGCTGCGGCAGATGTACGGCACCGCGCGTGATTTCGTCCTGGGCATGGAATTCGTCACCGGAGACGGCGCGCTCGCCAAAAGCGGCGGCCGCGTCGTTAAGAATGTCAGCGGCTACGATCTGCACAAGCTGATGCTCGGTGCCATCGGCTCTCTTGGCATCATCACTCGCGTCAACTTTAAAACATTTCCGCTGCCTGCCGAGACTCGATGCTGGCTCGCGGCTTTTTCGCGCGTCGAAGATGCATTTGCGTTCGCGCAGGACATCCGAAAATCGCCGCTCGCACCTCACACCTTGGACATTTTCGACAGTCATGCGTCGGCGCTGTTCCGCGGAAGGGCGCAGCTCAAAAAATCAGATTGGAGTGTTGCCGTCTCCGCGACCGGGAATGAAAATGTAATCGAACGCTGCGAGCGTGACCTGCAAGCAATGGCGCGAGGTGCATCCGCTTCGGCATTTGACGCACTCGATACTGCCGCAGCGTCAGAGCTGCGCACGGCAATTCGCGAATTTCCAACGTTGATCACACAGCGTTCTGCAAACGCGCTTATCTTGAAAATCACCCCACTACCCGCGCAAATGGCCAAAGTCGTACCACGATTGCAAAGCATCGCAATGAATAGCGCGCTATCGTTTGCGACGCTTGCGCGCGGCACAGGCCTGGTCTATTTCGCATTGCTGCCGGCGGAACGCAAAACGCCTGCCCTTGTGCGGTGCGTGGAAGAAATACTTTCCGTCGCCCCGAGAGATAATTGTCGCGCGACGATTCCGTGGTGCCCGCTCGAATTGAAGCGTGAAATAAATGTTTGGGGCGTGCCCGGCGAAGATTTTCCGCTGATGCAACGCGTAAAGCAGGCCTTCGACCCGCACAATATTTTTGCTCCGGGCCGCTTCGTAGGAGGCCTCTAGGAAAATGCGCGGTGTCCCTCCGCAAACGCACGAAGAAGCCCAGCGCGAATTCGCCGAGACGCTCAGCGGCTTCACGGCTGGCGATAAGCCTGACTACGCCGATTATTCGCGCTGCATTCATTGCGGGCTGTGCCTCAACGCTTGCCCGACATACCGCCTGTGGCATAACGAAGCGGATTCGCCGCGTGGCCGCATCCGCCAAATGGCGCTGATCGATCAAGGCCGGATGGAATTGGGCGAAGGATTCGTCACGCACATCGATCGCTGCCTCGATTGCCGCGCCTGCGAGACGGCCTGCCCGTCGGGCGTCGAATACGGCAAACTCGTCGAGCAAGCGCGCGCGCAAATCGAAAAGAATTACAAGCGCCCTCCGCTCTCGCGAGCCGTTCGCAATTTCGTGTATCGCCGGTTGCTGGTCGACCAGCGACGCATCGCGCGCATGGCGCGGGTCGTTAGATTTTATCAGCACTCAGGCTTGGAGTCGCTCGCGCGTGGCACAGGCGTCTTGCGGCTTCTCGGATTGCAGGAACGTGCGGCGCTTATGCCGCGTATCGACCGTGAGTTTTTTTATTCGCGCCTGGGCAAAACGTTTCCTGCTCGCGGTGAACGCCGCGCCCGTGTCGCCTTTTTTGCAGGATGCGTGGCGCAAGTGACGTTCACCGCGCTCAATGACGCGACCATCCGCGTTCTGCAAGCCAACGGTTGCGATGTCGTCGTGCCCGATGGGCAAGTTTGCTGCGGCGCGCTCGCGGCTCACGCCGGAGTGCGCGACGTGGCGCGTTCTCTGGCTCGCAAAAACCTCGAAGTATTTTTGCGTGAGCCGTTCGACGCAATTATCACCAACGCGGCCGGATGCGGCTCGACCCTCAAGGAATATACGCACCTATTCGAAGACAGCGCGGCTCCCGAACCAGAAGAAGATCAGGTGCCTGCAGGCAATCGCACCCGTTTGGCGGAATCCGCGGCAGAGTTCG
Source organism: Candidatus Acidiferrales bacterium (assembly GCA_035534035.1). GTDB lineage: Bacteria > Acidobacteriota > Terriglobia > Acidiferrales > UBA7541 > DAHUXN01. Next base: position 8,159 of record DATLSS010000023.1, read on the forward strand.
TGAAAAAAATGCGCGACGTCACCGAATTTCTCGCCGACCTCGGCTTGTCCGCGCCGTTGCGCGAAACGAAGCTCCGCGTCACGTATCAGGATTCCTGCCATCTGCTTCACGGGCAAAAAATCCGCGAAGCGCCGCGCAGATTGATACGCGCCGTGCCAGGAATCGAATTCGTCGAAATGCCGCTCTCCGATCACTGCTGCGGATCCGCAGGGGTTTATAACGTGACCGAAACGGCCGCCTCCATGGAATTGCTCGGAGAAAAAATGCAGTATGTGCGCGCGACCGGCGCCGCGGCCATTGTCACCGCAAATCCCGGATGCATTTTGCAATTGCGCGCCGGCGCGAAGCTGCACGGGACGCAGCAAAAGGTTCTGCACGTCGTCGAATTGCTCGATCGCGCACTAGCGTAATATCTCTATGAGGCATCGCGCCCGACGGCAACGCAATTTATCGGCCGTAAACGAAATTAGCCGCATACGAGGCAGCCTGAAAATCGGCATAGGGGGAGCGGTCGCCCGCTCGCCCCATGCGGGTACGCATCGGGCGGTTCAGAGGGTTACCCGGGGCCATCGAACAGCCGAGGAAGACCGAGAGAGTCGAAGTAGGCGAGCGGAAGCACGATGGACAAGGCCGGGCTGTTTGCCAGACGCCAGGGGCCGTGCGGACTACCCGCCGTTTGTGCGGCGAGGTCCCGACCGATCCCTAGTTGACGCGG
>DATLSS010000024.1:0-25722 GCA_035534035.1 Candidatus Acidiferrales bacterium
GGCACCGACGCGGGTCCGTTCCCCCACGGAACGCAAGCAAAAGAGTTCGAATACATGGTCCAATACGGCATGACACCCCTGGCAGCGATACAGGCAGCGACGCTCGACGCGGCAAGGGTGATGAATGGCTATGGCGAAAAAAATTGGACGGAGACCGTGGGCGCGATCGATCCCGGGAAGTATGCCGATATCATCGCCGTCGCCGGCAATCCGCTTGACGACATCAAGCAGCTCGAACAAGTGAAATTCGTCATGAAGGGCGGCGTCGTTTACAAAAACGATTTCGCGCAGCCGCCGGTGGACACATTGGTCCCGTAGCGGGATTCGTATCACGCGTCGCTCGCAGGAAATTTAGCACTTGTTGAAAAACTCTACCGGTTGTCATTCCGACGAGCAACCGCGAGGGGGAATCTGCATTTTCCTTGGGTCTCTGACCAGCCGTGAGCGCAAGCCTCGCCCTTCAGGGCGGGGTAAGCGATTGCATTTGCCTGTTTTTTGTTGCATCATCGAGTCTCCTTAATCGGACTACCGCGGGGCACGCGGAAAGTAACGCGCTTGGAGATACGAGCCGCTGAAGTAAGGCGCTCGGCCGGCGAACCCACCGAAGCCGTCTCGCAAAACCAGCGAGAGAGGCAGTAGGAATCCTCGCCATTTATGGCGTGGGAGGGTGTCAATCCCTCGCGGACATGGCAGGCAAGCAAGCAAAGGCGCTTTTTCAACACCTGCTAGACTGCGGATGCACGGCGAGTTTCGTACCACCATCGGGAAACAGCCGAGAGCGTGACGTCGAGGTCGGCCTCCGTGTGCGCGGCGGAAATGAACAGCGCTTCGAATTGCGACGGCGCAAGAAGGATGCCGCGCTCGAGCATGGCACGGAAAAATGCCGCGAAGCGGCGCACGTCTGATTTCTTCGCGTCCGCGTAATTGCGCACGGGCGCATCGGAGAAAAACAAAGTCGCCAGCGAGCCGCACGAATTGACTTGCGCGGCGAGTCCCGCTTCGCGAATTATGCGTCGGAGTGCCTCGACAAATCGCTCCGCTTTCTTGTTTAGCGCATCATAAAAGCCGGGTTCTTCGAGTTGCTTCAGCGCTTCGATACCGGCACGCATCGCCAATGGATTCCCCGAAAGCGTTCCCGCCTGATACACCGCGCCCAGAGGCGCCACGTGATTCATGATTTCGGCGCGGCCGCCATACGCGGCAACTGGCAAGCCGCCGCCAATAATTTTCCCGAGCGTCGTCAAATCCGGCTCGATTTTGTAGAGCGACTGCGCGCCCCCGTAGCACAATCGAAATCCGGTGATCACTTCGTCGAAAATCAGTAGCGCACCGGCGCGGCGCGTGATTTCACGCAGCGCTTCCAGGAATCCCGGCGCAGGTGCGACCACGCCCATATTCGCGGCCACTGGCTCGACAATCACCGCGGCAATTTTATTCGGATGCGCCGCAAACAATCTCTCCGCCGCCGCAAAATCGTTGTACGCCGCGTTGAGGGTAAGCCCAGCCATCGCCTCTGGCACGCCCGGACTCGACGCAATCCCCAGTGTCGCCAGGCCCGAGCCTGCCTCGGAGAGAAAGCTGTCCGCGTGGCCGTGATAGCAGCCTTCGAATTTCAAAATGAAGTCGCGCTTCGTATAGCCGCGCGCCAGCCGCGCCGCACTCATCGTGGCTTCGGTGCCAGAACTGACGAAGCGTATCTTTTCAATCGAGGGAATCGCGCGCTCGATGCGTTCGGCCAACTCGACTTCGAGCTCCGTCGTCATGCCATAACTTGTTCCGCGCGCAGCCTGCTCCTGAATCGCCGCCACGATGGCCGGATTCGCGTGACCGAGAATCAGCGCGCCCCAGGAACCGATGAAATCGATATATTCCCGGCCATCCGCATCCCACAGATGCGCGCCGGAAGCACGCTCCACGATCAACGGCGCGCCGCCAACCGATTGGAACGCGCGCACGGGGCTGTTGACGCCGCCCACGAGCGATTTGAACGCGCGCTCCAAAATCTCTATGGTCCGCGAAGGTTTCGTTTGCATTCGAGAATCGGGAGCCATCGAAGCGTCAGCAGGCCTTCAGCCAGCGCGCCAAATCCTTGGCATGGTAGGTGAGTACGATCGAAGCGCCAGCGCGCTGAATCGAAGTGAAAATTTCCAGCACCACGCGCTTTTCGTCAATCCAGCCGTTTTGCGCGGCGGCCTTCACCATCGCGTATTCCCCGCTCACGTTGTACGCCGCCACCGGCACGTCGAACGCTTCCCGCACGCGATGAACGATGTCGAGATACGGCAGCGCGGGCTTCACCATAATCATGTCGGCGCCCTCTTCCAAATCGAGTGCCACTTCTTTCAGCGCCTCGCGCGCGTTCCCCGGATCCATTTGATAGCTGCGGCGGTCGCCGAATTGCGGAGCGGATTGCGCTGCTTCGCGAAACGGCCCGTAAAATCCGGAGCAATATTTCGCCGCATACGACAAAATCGCAACGTCGGCGAAATTCGCGGCATCGAGCTTCTTGCGAATCGCCTCGACGCGCCCGTCCATCATGTCCGAAGGCGCGACAATGTGTGCCCCCGCTCGCGCGTGCGACAGAGCCATTTCCGCCAGAATCTCGACCGTCGGATCATTCAGAACTTCCTCGCCCTCCATCAGGCCGCAATGCCCGTGATCGGTGTATTCGCACAGGCACACATCCGTGACCACAATCAGCTCCGGCCGGGCCTTGCGAATCGCTTCGACCGCACGCTGCACCACACCCGAAGCGATGTAGCCTTCGCTTCCCTTCGCATCCTTATGGTCAGGCAGGCCAAAAAGGATCACCGCCGGAATGCCCAAATCCGCCACTTCGCGTACTTCCTCGAGAAGTTTATCCACCGACTGCCGGGCAATACCGGGCATCGAGTTCACGTCGGCCCGCACACCCTTTCCCGGGCACACGAACATTGGGTATACCACCCCTGCCGTCGAGGGGCGCGTCTCGCGGACCAAATTCCGAATCGCTTCGCTGCGTCGCAGGCGGCGCGGCCGGTGCGTGGGGAAACTCATGCCTACTAGGCTCCTTTGTGCGCGGCGTGGCGCGACGGGTTTTGAAAATGTTCGACCATCGCTTCGATGAGCGATTTCGCGTTTGGCTGCGCCGATTCAATCGCGCAGCGAACTCCCGCGGCGCGAATCGCTGATGCCGTCGTCGGGCCGATCGCGGCAAACGCTGAGGCCGAAGCAAAACGACGCAGATCCTTCTCGCCGACGGATTTTGCGAAATTTTCGAATGCGGACGGGCTCGCAAAAATAAAACAGTCAACCCCTTCGCGGCGGATACGCTCCAACTGCGGCCCCGCAAGCGACTCCGGCATGCAGGTACGATACGCGCGGACTGCGACGACCTCTGCGCCCTCGGCGCGCAATGCCTCCATCCAATCCGTAGCGCCGCGATTGCGAAGGCCTAAATCGCTGCGCGGCACCAGTACTTTCAATCCAGCAGCGCCATGAACAAATCCCACCGCTGGATTCTTTACTTCCATTCCCGCGACGCTGCGCACGCAGTCAGTAAAATTCCCCGCAAAACTTCGGCCCGTTCCGGCATCCGGAACAAAATCCACTGGAAATCCCTCTGCCTTCGCAGCCTCGGCGGTTGCCGGACCAATCGCCGCAACACGTGGGCGCGGTTCAGGGAGCTGCGCGAAATCGAACCCCAGCGCGCGAGCGCGCCGGGCAAAAAATCTCGCGGCATTCTGGCTGGTAAAAAGCAGCCACGCGAACTCGCTCAGTCGGCCAATCACTCGATCGAGTTCATTCGTTTCTTCTAGTTCGCGAAACTCCACGCACGGAAGTTCAATCACATGCGCGCCCGCGCCTCGCGACAACTCCGCCCGCAAGTCCTCTCCCTGGCCCGGAGAGCGCGTGATGACGATCCGCTTCCCTGACAATGTATTTTCCGGAAACGTCCCGCTAGATTCCACCGACGCTCCTTCCCGCCAGCCTCAGCAGCCGGTCCGCGCCTGCGTCCAACAATTCGCGCCCGAGACTCCGCCCAATTTCCTCGGCATTCGCCGCTGCACCCGACGCGTGCCGCTCGATGCACTCCGACCCATCAGCGGCAAGCACGCGCGCATCCAACCGCAACGCGCCGTTTTCGATCCGTCCCCACGCGCCCAGCGGAACTTGGCATCCGCCTTCAAGTTCCGCAAGCAGCGCGCGCTCGGCCGTCACCGCGGCGCGAGTGTCGCCATCGTCAAAAGCGGCTACTGTTTCGCGCAACGCTTCGTCGCTCTCGCGCGCCTCAATCGCCAGCGCGCCTTGCCCCACCGCCGACAGGATCGTTTTCTGAGCAATCACCTCGGCAATCCTATCGCTTAACCCGAGCCTGTCGAGTCCCGCCTTAGCCACAACGATCGCCTCCAGTTCCCCCGCTTCGAGTTTCCGCAGCCGCGTGTCCACGTTCCCGCGCATTTCCGCCACCTCTAAGTCATGGCGAAAATATCTGAGCTGCGATTGACGCCGCAGGCTGCTGGTGCCGATGCGCGCCCCGCGCGGCAGCTTGTCGAGCGTCTCGCCACGCCGCGACACCAGGCAATCGCGCGGATCTTCGCGCTTCGTAATTGCCGGAAAACACAGCCCCTGCGGAGTCGCCGTCGGCACGTCCTTCATGCTGTGCACTGCGATATCAACGCGCCCGTCGAGCAGAGCGTCTTCAATTTCCTTGATAAAAATTCCCTTCCCGCCGACTTCCGCCACGGGCGCGGACTGAAAATTGTCGCCGGAAGTTTTGATAACGATAATTTCAGCGCTCACGCCGCACTCGCGCGCAAGCCGTTCCCGAATGTGTTCCGCCTGCCAGAGCGCGAGCTTGCTGCCGCGGCTCCCGATGCGCAGTCGGTTCAAGACTTACCTTCATCGTCATTCGCGTCCAGCCCGAAAAGTTCCCGCAATGCCGCAAGCCCTTCGAGCTGCCGCCGGAGCTTGCGCGCCTCCCGCAATCGCGCCGAGGGAAGCTGAACGATCCGGTTGACCAGTTCCTCTGTGAGCTTTTCGAATCGCGCGCGCTCCGTTTCCGACAGCCCCTCTGTATTGGCAAAATGCGCGGCAAGCAGCGCCCGTCTCTCCGCGTCCAGGCGTGCCCGAAACGCATCCAGCAATCCGGCCGCTTCCAGGCTCGACTGCCACGCGAGAAATTTCGTCACGTGCTCGTCGACGATGGTCTCGACGCGCGGCAGTTCCGCCTCACGCGCCTTCTTGTTTTGCTCCACGATCTCGCCCAGATGGTCGATGTTGAACAGATAAACGTTGTAGAGTTCCGCCGCTCCGGCCTCCACGTTTCGCGGCACTCCCAAATCGATCACGAACATTGCCCGCCCGGACCGCGTCTCCATCGCCCGCTCAATCAGCGCCTGCGTCATCACAGGTTCGGCACCCGACACGGACGTAACAATGATGTCCGGCTCATCCAGCAGCCTTTCAAAATTCGACCACTCTCCAGCTTGGCCCCCCACCCGCCGCGCCAGTTCGCGCGCGCGTGCCGGCGACCGGTTCACCACCCGCAGTTCGCCGATTCCCCGCATCCGCAGATGCTCGACCACTTGCTCCGCCACGCCACCCGCCCCCACAATCAGCGCGCTGTGTCCTTTCAGCTCGCCGAAAACGCGCTCTGCAAGTTTCACGCCCGCCAGCGCCACCGACATGGGCCGCGCGCCAATCTCGGTTTCCGCGCGTACTCGCTTCCCAACTTCTAGTGCGCCCTGGAACAACCGGTTCAGTACCGGGCCCGTCGAGCCATTTTCGAGCGCGCGGTTGTACGCCTCGCGGACCTGCCCCAGAATTTCCGCTTCCCCCAGCAGCATCGAATCCACTCCGCACGCCACGCGAAAAAGGTGCCGGACAGCCTCCGGCCCTGCGTGCCGGTACATTCGTCCGCTCAATTCGTCGGGAGAAAGCTTGTGAAACTCTGTGAAGTAGGAAACCATCGCCGAAGGCGCCGATCCGCTCGATTCCGAAGTCACGCCGTATAGTTCGCTCCGGTTGCACGTGGACACCACCACGGCTTCTTCAATCACGCCCATCTCGCATAGCTCGTTCGCCGCCCGCACCGCCTGCTCCGGCGAGAAAACCACGCGTTCGCGCAACTCCACCGGCGCGGTGCGATGGTTGCAGCCAATCAGCGCAATGGCCACACGCCCGCGCGCCGCGGCGTCGTTGCGTTCGACGATGGAATCAACGGCCATCAGAAGTAGCGGTGAAAGCCCGTGAAATAAAGATTCACAATCGTGTAACTGAACAGCACAATCGCGAAATTGCAGGCGCAGAAAAGCGCCGCTCGGGCTCCTCGCCACGCTGGCGCCCGCACAACCGCTAAATATGCTCCGTACACGCCGAGCACCACCAGCGTCACCACCACTTTCGGGTCGGCAATGGCAAAGCGCCCCGTCAAACGATGCTCCCAAACGAAACCCAACGCCGTGCCGATCACGAGCGCGGTCAGTCCCACCCACACGCTCGAATTGCTCATGCGCTGCAGCACATCAAGCGCGGGAAATCGCCAGAACGCCAGCCCCGGCTTTCCGTGGCGCAGCACGCGATTCTGTACCAGGTAAATCACGCTCAGCAAAAAGGAAATGGCAAACGCCGCATAAGCGAGTATGCCGATCGTGATATGCAGGGCAAAAAGCGCTCCGTTGGCCCGCGGCGCGCGAACCACTCCTGCTGGCGCCACCATCATAGCCACAACCATCCAAAAAATAACGAATGGCACAACCAGTGAGCCCACGGCGCGCTGCCGGTGATATGTTTCCAGGCCCAGATACGTTACGCCAACCAGCCACGCAAATAGCGACATCGAACCGTACAGATCGTCATAGGGAATCGCATGAATCATGCGCGAGCGTTCGAGCAGCGCATAATAATGCGCCACCAGAGCCAGAATCAGCAGCAGCGTCGCGGCGCGCCCAACCCAGCGGCGGTCGCGATAGAGATTAGCCATATAGCCCGCGAAACTGGCGGCATACAGGCCCAACGCCGCAAAATCCATCGCGAAATTCATCGGAGGCTCGAGATCCCCGCGCGCAAACCACGCCGCAAGCATTCCGTCGGACCGCTGCCGCCTATTGGAAATGGCATGGCACAATCTTAGCGCCGATTGCACACCGCGACAAACCTTAAGCGAGTCTTCGTTTGGCCTACGAGGGCGCGGTCCGCAACAACCTAACCGTTGGCTCCGTAATTTTTCTTAAGAATCGCCGCGAGGATCAGGAGAAATGCAAAAAGACGGACGATGTAAATCAGCGGGCTGCCTTCGTTGGGCCGGGCGGCAAAGAGCACGGCTGCGCGATTCAATCCTTCCACGATGAACGCTATGGCGAAGGCCAGAAACAAAGAGTCGCGCGTGTGCCGCCAGAATTTGAGGAAAAACACTCCGGCCGTCAGCGAGGTTGTAACGATTACGCCCAACAAGAATCCCTCAATCATGAAATCACTCGCCTTCCCAAATCAGGCCGTACATCAGGAACATCATTGCAATCGCCGCCGCGCTTAGCCGCCAAAGATACAGATCGACAGACGGCAACATCACCAGATCGATGAACAGCAGCACGTTCGATAGAGCAAGTCCGAAAAAGCACAGGCTACTCCACAGCAGCAGCCGTTTCTTCGCGCGGACATATCCGCGCAGCAGCAGAACGCCGCATGACGAGGTTATTAGAATGCCTAGAACGTAAACCGCTGGGCCCATATCAGTCCCTGTCCTTATCCTTCGTGAACCGGAACGCGCGCGCGAACTCGCGCACCGCCGGCGATGCTTTCGAATGGATCATCGTGGATACTCGCACCAGTTCCCGCCTGTAGGTCGCGTCCACCAACCTCAGCAAGGCGTCCCGCTCTTCCGATTGAGACTCGTACCGATAATGCTCCACAGTCCCGGCCATTACGGTGATTAATCGGCGCTGCACCAGGTTTTGCAGGATCTTTCGCGCAATATCGGTGGATACATACAACCCCTTCGCCATTTCGTCCACCGTCCATTCCTTCGACCGGTCATTCCGTAACATCAAAAGCGCCTCGAGATGAGGCACACTATCGATTTCATCGAGGATAAACTGGTCGACTGCTTTTTGGGTCGGCTCCGCTCCCGTCATCGAAAATCACTGCCCCAAGAGGCGCCTGGTCCTTGAAACGGCATTCGCGAATTCTAGCGCCGATGGCACGCCGCGACAAATCTTATGCGAACCGTGTAGCGACTCAGTTTCCGCTTGAGCCCGCACGGATAATCGGCAACCAACCCACCGCGTCCATCCGAGTCACTACCGCAGCGCGAGGCAATCGCTCTCCATGCGGCCCAAAGGCCGCTTCTGGTAAGATAAAGCCTAATCGATTAATGCTAATGCCCGCGCCGAACTCATCCTCGACGAAGAAAGAAATCTTCCTGCGCGCCGCGCGGGGCGAACAACCGGAGCGCGTGCCCACGTGGATCATGCGCCAGGCAGGCCGCTATTTGCCCGGCTACCAAAAAATCCGCCGGCGGCACTCGTTTCTAGAAGTCGCCAAGACGCCGGAACTCGCCGCGGAAGTTTCTCTCGAGCCGTACCATGTCCTCGACGTGGACGCCATCATAGTCTTCTCCGATATTCTAATCGTCGCCGAAGCCATGGGCGTGCCGCTGGAAATCAATGACGACGGCCCGCGCTTGGGGAACCTCGTGCGTGACTGGAAAGCGGCGGAATCGCTCAAGGAGTTTGATCCCGAGCGTGAAACGCGATTCGTCGGCGACGCCATTCGCGCCATCGCGCGCGCCGCAGGACCCGATGCTCCGGTCCTCGGCTTTGCCGCTGCGCCCTGGACACTCGCCTGCTATTTGGTCGAGGGAAAAACGCGCGGCGAGCTCTCAACGATCAAGCGCATGATGTATACGGAGCCTGCGCTCCTGCATGCGCTGCTCGAAAAAGTCGCGCATGCCACCTCGCGCTATCTTAAAATGCAGCTTGCCGCCGGCGCCATTGCCGTGCAGCTTTTCGATACATGGGCGGGCGAACTTTCTCTGCACGATTACGAAGTCTTCGAACTGCGCGCGACTCAAAAACTAATCGGGGAATTGAACGCCGGCGCGGCGCCCGTGATACTGTACGCGAAGAATGGCGCGCACTTGCTTTCGGCTCTTGCCCGCACGGGAGCGACTGTGCTGAGCCTTGATTGGCGCACCGATCTCGCCGACGCGCGCATGAAAATCGGAGCGAAAATCGCGCTGCAAGGCAATGTCGATCCGGCGATGCTGTTGAGCACACAAGAAAACGTCGAGTGGGCCGTGCGCGAAGCCATCACGAAAACCAAAGGCACGGGACATATTCTGAATCTGGGCCATGGAATTTTGCCAACGACGCCCGTCGCGAACGCCCAGGCTTTCGTGCGTGCCGCGCGTGAGTTTTCGCAGGCTCGGCCATCGCAAGCGGCCGCCGCGCCGGATACGCGCGTTCGATGAGCCCCAAAATGCAAGCCGCGAACCGCATGCCGGACCTCGAAGTCAGCGAGGAGTTCCTCGCAAAATACAATCGTCCCGGCCCCCGCTACACCAGCTATCCCACCGCGCCCGTGTGGGATGACAAGTTTCGCCAAGCCGACCTCGAGGAATTTTTTCGCAACGCAGAATCCGCCGCGCCTCCTGTGTCGTTGTACATGCACCTCCCGTTCTGCGAGAGCCTTTGCCTTTTCTGCGCGTGCAACGTCGTCATTCAAAAGGATAAGGAAGCCGCGATTCCCTATCTCGAATCGCTTAAGGCGGAAATCCATCATGTCAGCCGGTTTGTTTCGCGCAATCGCGAAGTTGTGCAATTCCACTGGGGCGGTGGCACGCCCACGTATCTGAGCCCCGCGCAACTTGAAAATCTTTTCGGCCACACGCGCGAGCGATTCACTTTCGCCGCAAATGCGGAAATCGGCATCGAGGTGGACCCTCGCGTGACCTCTCGCGAGCATCTCGCAACGCTCCGAAAACTCGGCTTCAACCGCCTCAGCATGGGAATTCAGGATTTCACTCCGGAAGTTCAAAAAACAATCAACCGCGTACAGCCGTTCGAGCTGACGCGGGACTTGATCGTCGAGGCGCGAAGACTCGGATTCGACAGTTTGAACGTCGATTTGATTTACGGCTTGCCATATCAAACTGCCGCATCATTCGCCGAAACGGTCGACAAAGTCGTGCAACTCAATCCGGATCGCATTGCCATGTTCAGCTACGCGCACGTGCCGTGGCTGCGCAAACAGCAAGGCGCGTTTCAGGGCCATTTGCCAGAAGGCATGGAGAAATTTCACATTTTCAAAACCGGCGTGCGGAAATTTATCGACGCGGGTTATCTCTATATAGGCATGGACCATTTCGCGCGGCCCAATGACGAGCTCGCCGTCGCGCAACGCAATTGCACCCTGCACCGGAATTTTCAAGGCTACACTACGAAGGCGGGTGCCGATCTTTACGGCATGGGCGTCAGTGCAATCAGCAGCGTCGGTGAAGCCTACGCGCAAAACGATCGCGCCCTGGCATCCTATCAATCGGCTGTCGGCGAGCGCGGCCTGGCCGTCATGCGCGGTTATCGCCTGAATTACGACGATCTGTTGCGCCGCGAAGTCATCACCAGGCTCCTCTGCCACACCGTGATACGCAAGCGCGAAATCGAAAACACATTCCAAATTCGGTTCGACGAATATTTTGCCGGTGAGCTCGCCGAGCTGCGCGCCATGCGCGACGATGGCCTGGTGCTTCTGTCGGACGACGAAATTCGCGTCACATCCCTGGGTCGAATTTTCATCCGTAATCTCGCCATGCCCTTCGACCGCTACCTCCGCGAGCAGAAAATGGACGCGCGTCCGCTCTTTTCGAAGACCCTCTGAGATGTTCTGCCCACGATGAGTCCTCTACGCCAGGCGATTGTCATCGGCGCGGGAGTATCGGGCTTGGCCTGCGCTGTGCGCCTTGCGGAAATGGGCATTGGCGTTCGCGTCCTCGAAGCAGCCGATAGACCGGGAGGAATGATCGCGACCGTCGAACGCGATGGCTTCCTCTTCGAAGCAGGGCCGCAGAGCTTTCAGATGACGCCCGAGCTGCGCGAGCTGATTCGCACCACGGGCTGCGAAACCGACCTCCTCGAAGCCGATCCGCAAACGCCTCGATACATATTGCTCCATGGAAAGTTGCGTCCCGCGCCGATGTCGCCTCCCACGTTGCTCAGCACTTCCCTGCTCGGCATGACCTCCAAGGTACGCGTGCTCAGCGAAGCATTTCGTCATTCGAAACCGCCGGCCCACGACGAATCATTCGCGGATTTCGTGCGCAGGAAATTCGGCACGGAAATTCTGGAGCATCTCGCCGGCCCTTTCGTTTCCGGCGTTTTCGCCGGCGACCCGGAACAATTGAGCCTGCGCAGCACCTTCCCGGCCATGGCGCAATGGGAGGAGGAATACGGCAGCATCATTCGCGGCGTCATGAAGTCGCGCGGCACCGGCGCACGCCAGCGGCCAACGCTCGCCGGTTTCAAGCGCGGCATGGGAAGTTTTGTGCACGCGCTGGCGCGCAAACTCTCGAGCCATCTCAACATCGGCATTCACCTCGACTCCCTCGAATCGGCGGGCAATGCAGGCTGGTCAATTCGCGGCTCGGAAACACGCGGCACGGAAACGTTGCAAGCAGATGCCGTCGTGATTGCCACGCCGGCCTATGAAGCCGCGCGGTTGATAAGCAGATTCGCGGGAGCTCTATCCACAACGCTCTCTGGGATTCCCTACGCTCCCGTCGCCGTCGTCGCCGAAGGCTACCGTCGCGAACATGTGGGGCATGCGCTCAACGGATTCGGTTTTCTCGTGCCGCGCAAGGAGGGTCTGCGAACGCTCGGAACCGTCTGGAATTCGTCGCTTTTTCCCAACCGCGCGCCCGATGGCATGGTGTTGATCACCAGCTTTATTGGCGGCGCAACGGACCGTGAAGTTGTGGACATGGACGAACAACAGATCGCCGATCAGGTGCGAAAGGAAATCGGCAAAGTTTTGCAAATCACGGGACCACCCGCAGCGCGCCAGGTATGGCGGCATCCCAAAGCGCTCCCGCAATACAATCTGGGACACGCGCAACGGGTAGACGCGATTCACCAGGAACTCGAAAACCTGCGTGGACTTTTTATTGCCGGAAATTACCTTGAAGGGCCTTCCATCGGAAGCTGCGTCTCGCAAGCATTCCGCACGGCAAATGCCGTCCTCCAACATTTATCGCGCTGAGCCGAAGCCGTCAGCTCTGTTGACATCATGGTCTCGCCGCCCGTTGGTCCTCCCGCCTGCCCTGAGGCACGAAGGGAGCCGCCTCGCCGCGAGTTTGTCATCCCCAGCCGCCACGCGGCGAGGGATCTGCTTTTTGCGTTTTGCTTTTCGCTTTTGGCGGCTCTCGCTCCGGACGTCAACAGAGCCAGGCCGTCTCATAAAATGGCCTTAATCAGGGCACGGCTTTGAGCCGCCATCCATCCGGGAATTCAGGGGTTTTGACCCCTGAGGCCGGTACGGTGCTCGGTCGAAGGGTGTATGAAATAGATTCTGTACGCGACCGTGAGCGCCAGCCGCCTACTCCGGGGGAAGCGGCCGCTTGTAGCGGTGCGCCAGGCGGATTTTTCGCCGTTCACCCGCTTCGCGCCAATGGCGTCGGTCTTCCTCGGTCTCAAGAATCAGCGGCGGGATCGCATGCTTGTGAAGCTCCGCGTCCACCGCAACGTATGTCACGTAGGCGCTCGACGTGTGCTTGCGTTCGCGCGTCAAAATATTTTCCGAATACACTTTCACGCCCACTTCGAGCGACGTGTGAAACACGCGATTCACTTCGGCCTTCAGCACGATGAGATCACCAATGTGAATCGGGCTGCGAAAATCCAGATAGTCCACCGACGCGGTCACCAGGTAGCTGCCGGAATGCCGATGTCCCGCGATGGCTCCAGCGATGTCGATCAAATGCATCACCCGTCCGCCCAGAATGTAGCCCAGGGGATTCGCGTCGTTCGGCAATACAGCCTCCAGCATTTCGGAGCGCGACGAACTCACCGGCTTACCCGGAAGTCCCGTGTCGGGAGGCTCTGTTCTATCTGTGGCCGCGCCCGTGGCGGAATTTCCTTGGGCCTTTTCCTTGTTTTTCGTCAATACACTTCCCCACACAAGATTTGGCGTCCGCAAGCGAGGTGACTATAATACGACAATCATGAACACGCCCCAAGTTTCGAAGAGCCGCAGACAAATGCTCGAAGAATTCGTCGCCCAGAATCCCGCCGACGCGTTCGGCCGCTACGGACTCGCCATGGAATGCATGAAAACGGGCGACACCGCGGCCGCCGGAGAAAATTTCGCAAAACTCATCGCCGCCCATTCCGGTTACGTGGCGGCCTATTTTCAGTATGGACAGATGCTCGCCAAGCTGGGAAGAATTGACGACGCGCGAAAAACGCTGGCGGAAGGCGTCTCGCAAGCAACAAGGACCGGCGAAGAGCACGCCCGCCAGGAATTGCAGGCCGCGCTCGACGACCTTGGCTGATCGCGAAATAAATTTCCCGGAAATTTGCGTCCACAACTATTCCGCGCGTGCCAACCGCCAGGTCAGCGCGGTCCCGGAAGCGCCTCGCCGCGAGTTGTCATCCCGCCTGCCCTGAGGCACGAAGCGAGCCGCCATGCGGCGCGCATTTTGCGCCCCGGATGTTTTGCGGGGCGAGGGATCTGCTTTTCGTTTGGCGGCTCCGCTCAGGAGGCCAACCGAACCAGATCGGTTCCGGAAAACGCAAAGCTCCCGCTTGATTCTGCTATGCTAGGGTCTGCGGCGCGCTCAGATGAAGCCGAAACGCATTCCACTTTTCCCGCTCGATGTCGTTCTATTCCCCGGAGCGGCTCTCCCTCTGCATATTTTCGAGCCGCGCTACAAGCAAATGATTCGCCGCTGCCTGAACATGAAACTCGAATTCGGCGTCATTCTCGCTCATAAGCAAGGCATCGCCACCATCGGCTGCACCGCGGCCATTGTGACTCTCGTGAAACAGCATCCCGATGGCAAAATGGATATTCTCGCCCGCGGCGGAACCCCTTTTCAGGTCAAGGAGATTTTCGACGACAAACCTTACTATGAGGCGGCCATTGAATGTTTCGACGAAGCGGCGGATGCTTACCCTGCTGCATCCAATGAACTGATGGAGGTTTATGAGCAGTGCCACTGGCTGCTCTTCAACCACGCGCCCGACATGCAACCGTCGAAATCGAAATTGTCTCCGGCGTATGCCATGGCTGGTTCGCTGCCGCTTGAATTGGATCAGAAGCAAACCCTGCTCGAGATGCGCAGCGAGGCCGACCGGCAAGCGCATCTCCTCGAGCAGCTCAAGGAATGGCTGCCGCGCCTGGTTTATTTGAATGAAAAGCGCCAACGCGCGCGCGGCAACGGACATTCGCTCAATTAGCTGGTGTGCTACTCGACTAGCTGGAGTGTCAACGAAAAAGGCGATGCGTGGCTGCGTCCGGGCACGCCTTTTTACACCGACGCAGGAAGTGCAGCCGTGCCGTGGTTCCAGCCGGCCGCAACGCGGGGCTATCGCTAAAAAAGGGGAGCAACAATCGTGGAAAATCAGGCGGCGCGGCAAACTTCGGAAAAGGAACCACACAACATGGACACAAAACCAGATCTGCTCGGCGAATTGAGAAAAAGTCAGTGGAGTGAAGCGCGCTACGCCACGCGAACAGTAAAGGACGAGCTTCGCGAAAATCTCCTGCGCAAATTGAGCGCCGGCGACGAACTTTTCCCGGGAATCCGCGGTTATGACGACACGGTGATCCCGCAAATCGTCAATGCCATTTTATCCCGGCACCATTTCATTCTTCTGGGCCTCCGCGGGCAGGCGAAAACGCGCATTCTGCGCGAGCTTGTGGGCTTCCTCGACGAGGAAATTCCCGTCATTCATGGCTGCGAAATCAACGACAATCCGTACCGGCCGATTTGCCGCGCATGCCGCGAGCGCTTCGCTCTGGAAGGCGAAGCAATCCAGATTGCCTGGCTCCCGCGCGATCGTCGCTACGTCGAAAAACTTGCCACGCCTGACGTCACCATTGCGGACATTATCGGCGACGTGGACCCCATCCGCGCAGCCAAAGGCGGACGCGATCTTTCTGACGAGCTCACGATCCACTACGGTTTGCTGCCGCGCGCCAATCGCGGCCTTTTTGCCATCAACGAATTGCCGGACCTGGCCGGGAAAATTCAGGTGGGCCTGTTCAACATCATGCAAGAGGGCGACGTCCAAATTAAGGGCTATCCCGTGCGCCTGCCGCTCGACGTGCTGCTGGTTTTCACCGCGAATCCTGAGGATTACACGGCGCGCGGAAAAATCATCACGCCTCTGAAGGATCGCATCGGCTCGGAAATCCGCACACATTATCCCGCCACGCTCGACGAAGGCATAGCCATCACGTCCCAGGAATCCTGGACCACGCGCGACGCCCATAGAATCGAAATCCCGCCATACATTCGCGAAGTGGCCGAGGAAATCGCTTTTCAGGCCCGCGAAGACAAGCGCGTCGACCGTCGCTCCGGCGTCAGCCAGCGCCTGCCGATTTCGTGCCTCGAAAATGCCGTGAGCAACGCCGAGCAGCGCGCCATCCGCAATCAAGAAAAAGCTGCGGTCGCGCGCGTCGCCGATATTTACGCCGCAATTCCCTCGATGACGGGAAAATTCGAGCTTGAATATGAAGGTGAATTGCGCGGAGCCGACACCATCGCCCGCGAGCTGATTCGCGCGGCCATCGGGAAAACCTTCACAAAATATTTCAAGGACACGAATTTGCAATCCGTCGTGCAGTGGTTCGAAACGGGCGGCGAGTTGAAAGTCGCCGCAGGCGCGAACACCGCTCAATATCTGACCGAGCTGAAAAAAGTGCAGGGACTCTTCGATCACACGCCAGCGCTCGGCGTCGGACCGAAAGACGATCCCGGCGTGCAGGCAGCCGCCGCGGAATTTGTTCTCGAAGGCTTGTGGGCTCACAAGCGAATCAGCCGCAGCGAAGAGCGCGGCTATTTCGCCGAGGCCAGAAAGGCGCCCGAACCGCGCGAGGCTCCGGGCCGCATGCCGCGGCGCCAGTTCAATTGAATGTTTGATAGAGCTGGAAATTCCGAGCGACACACGCGATGAAATACGTACGCTACAAAAAATACACCGGGCAGGAAGCCGACGACATCGACTTGCAGGAGCTGATGAATCGGCTCTCGAATTTCCTGCTCCAGAGCGGCTTCGAGTCGCAATATTACGGTTTTCAGGAAATGGACTCCGAGCGTTCGATGGAGCAACTGCGGCAGGCGATTTTGCGCGCGCTCGAAGAAGGCGATTTGCTGCCCCCGAAAATGATGGAAGAGCTGCTCGAAAATCCCGACCTCGATCAAAATCAACGCCTGCGCAACATGATTGACCAATTGATCGAGAGAATGACGCAAGAGGGCTATATTTCCCCGCAACCCCCGCACGTCACTCCACCGCCGCAGCAAACGCCCGGCGGACAGATCGGTCCTCCCGGCAAGCAGGACAGCAACGCCCGTTTTGAAATCACGGACAAGGCCATCGATTTCCTCGGTTTCAAAACGCTGCGCGATTTGCTTGCCTCGCTTGGCAAAAGCAGTTTCGGGCGGCACGATACCCGTGATCTCGCCACCGGAATCGAATCGGGTGGCACGTCGAAGCCATACGAATTCGGCGACACGCTGAATCTGGATATTCCCGAAACTCTGTTTCACGCTCTGCGACGCCAACAGGCCGCCGGCGGCTCCATGAGCCCGCTCGAAATTGATTATCAGGACTTGATGGTCCATCAATGTGAATACCAAAGCTCGTGCGCGACCGTGCTGCTGCTCGATTGCAGCCACAGCATGATTCTTTACGGCGAGGATCGCTTCACGCCCGCGAAACGCGTCGCGCTGGCTCTTTCGCACCTAATCCGCTCGCAATATCCGGGCGATTCGCTGCACTGCGTGCTATTCCACGACAGCGCCGAGGAGATTCCGCTCGGCCAACTCGCGCGCGTACAGGTAGGCCCGTATTACACGAACACACGCGAAGGCTTGCGCCTGGCGCAGCGCATTCTGTCGCGCCAAAAGAAAGACATGCGCCAAATCGTGATGATCACGGACGGAAAACCCTCCGCGCTCACGCTCGAAGACGGCCGCATCTACAAAAATGCCTTCGGCCTCGATCCTCTGGTGGTCACGCAAACGCTCGAAGAAGTGGCGAAGTGCCGCCGCGCGGGAATCTTGATCAACACCTTCATGCTGGCCAGCGACTACAGCCTCGTGCACTTCGTGCAGAAAGTCACGGAGCTTTGCCGTGGAAAGGCATACTTCACCACCCCGTATACGCTTGGCCAGTATCTCCTGATGGATTACCTCCAGAAAAAGACCAAGCACATTCATTGATGGCCGGCTCGCTTGATAGGCGGGGTCCGGCGAACCCGTCAATTAAAATTTGTCGATATTTCCCGCATCGTGAATGCTTTGTTACAATCCAATTACAATGAGGTTTCTGCGCGCTATTTTTGGAGGCAGGATTATGCCCAAGGTTCAGGCAGGAAACGCGGCGCCGGTGTTCGCGCTCGCTGGCGTCGATGGCGAGAAACACTCGCTCGCCGATGCGCTCAAGAAAGGCCCCGTGCTGGCCGCCTTCTTCAAAGTGAGCTGCCCCGTATGCCAGTTCACCTTCCCGTTCCTTGAGCGCATGTACGAAAGCTACGGCGACGGCAAAGTGAGTTTCTGGGGCGTTTCGCAGGACAATGCGCACGATACGAAGGAATTCCTCGATGAATACGGCGTGAAATTCCCCGCACTGATTGACGCCGACGGCTACAAAGTGACAAAGCAATACCGCCTCACGAACGTCCCGACTATTTTCCTGATTCAGCCGGATGGCAATGTGCAGACGGCGTCCGTTGGCTTCGCAAAAAAAGATTTGGAGGCCATGGCGGCCGAAGTTGCGAAGGTCTCGGCGAAAACGCCGCAGCCGCTTTTTCGTCCCAGCGAAAAAATCCCGGAATTCAAGGCCGGTTGAGGCTCGAAAGGCTAGGTTCCGGTCGGAACCTGAAAGCTCTTCACAAAAATTCCTCGTCGAGCAAACGCTTCTTGTGCTTCGGTGGCTTCGCGCGACGGTCGGGAATCACGCGCGCGGCCGGCGGCGTGCCAACATTCTCCCGAGCCATGCGCCGCGCTTCCGTTCCCTTTTCGAATTTCCGCTTCTTCTTTCTTCTCGTCACAGTTAACGTATTAGGCCACAGTGAAGCCGCGCGGGGCAAATCCGGCGTCGTCGGTCATTCGGCGGAAACTTCGAGCCTTGGCCACATCGCTGACCCTGATCCTGATTGTCGCCGCGGGCATCCGCCTGGGATTCGCGTGGGATTACACGCGGCAAAACTCGCACCAGGCCCTCCGCGTTATCCCTTTCATGTTCGAATCCGGCAATATCGCCGTATCGCTCGCGCGCGGCCACGGATTTGGTTCTCCGCTCCGCGTTCCCACCGGCCCCACGGCGTGGATGACCCCGATTTATCCCCTGCTACTCGCCGGAGTCTTCCGCTATCTTGGCGTTTACACGTTCCGTTCATTTGTGGCCGCCGTTCTTCTGAACATTCTTTTCGCCACGCTCACCTGCGTGCCGATTTATTACGCTGGCGAACGAATCGGAGACGCGGGCTTAGGCGCGGGCGCGGCGTGGCTCTGGGCCATTTTCCCAAACGCGATCCTGATTCCCTTTGAGAGCATGTGGGAGGCATGCCTCTCCGCGCTGCTGGCGGCCTCGATTTTATGGGCGACGCTGGCCCTGGCCGAATCACGCCGCGCGCGCGACTGGTGCGGGTACGGATTGCTGTGGGGCGTCGCGCTGATGACGAATCCCACGCTCGCTTCCCTGCTGCCGCTCTTGCTGGGATGGCTCGCTTACCGCGACTACAAGGAAAAGCGTCCGTGGCTCGCAAAACCGCTGCTGGCTTTGGGCGTAGCTGCTCTGTGCTGCGTCCCTTGGACCGTGCGAAACTACGAAGCCTTCCATACGATTGTTCCGCTTCGTTCCGTCCTGGGTTTGCAGTTGTGGCTGGGCAACAATCCTCACGCCAAGGCCATCTGGCACGCCACATTGCATCCCATCAACGACTCCGCCGAACGCGCGAAATACATCGCCATGGGCGAAATCGCCTATATGCGGCAGAAGCAGCGCGAGGCGATTGCTTACCTGCTCGCTCATCGAGCGAGAGAAGCGCATTTGACCACCAGCCGGTTTATCGACTTCTGGGCGGGAGGCACGCCTGAACCGCTCAAAGATTTCGAGCAGAATCATTCGCTGTGGTTCCGCTACGTCTTGCTTTTCAATATCGCTGCCGGGATTGGCGCGCTGGCGGGAATCGTGCTTCTGTTTTGGAGACGCAGCATGTTCGCGTTTCCCTTGGCGATCTTCCCCATCGTTTTTCCATGCGCATATTATTTTACGCTCGCGTTGCCACGCTACCGCCTGCCGATCGATCCGATCGTTCTTCTGCTGACGGCGATTGCGCTTGCTTCCGCCTTTCACCGGACCGCCCGCCCGGATGAGCCAGAACCGCGAAGCGCCACGCACGCGCCAAACTCATAACCCGAGCTGCACGCTTCGCTGTCATCCCGCTCGCCCTGAGCCGCAGCCAAGGGAGCCGCCACGAGCCGCGCATTGTGTACCCCTCACTTCAACCCAACCTGCTGTCATCCCGAGCCGCCATGCGGCGAGGGATCTGCTTTTCGCTGGCGGCTCTGGCTCAGGTGTCAACAGAGCCGACGCCCATCTCGTCAACGGCTCCTGTCAGGGCACGGCTTCCGCCGCTGAGGTTTGTCGTTGTGAGTTGCCACACAGACTCTTCAGCCGTGCCGAAAAGGTCCGAAAATCCCGGGGTTTTTAACCCCCGAGGTCGGCACGACGTTTGGTCAAAGCATTTATGAGATCGGTTCTCGACGGGAAGAGCCGGAACGCCGCGCGGCAGTTTAAACCACGCGGCGCCGGTCAAGCAGTATGAATATGATAATTATGATGACAATGAGACCTACTCCGCCGCTCGGGTAGTATCCCCAGCCCGAGCTGTAGGGCCACAGTGGCAGGCTCCCCAGCAGGAATAGGATCAGGATGATGAGAAGAATAGTTCGCAGCACGAATCCTCGCCTCGCCCACACAGCCTATAAGTTCCTGAAACTCTGTCCATACGGACTGGCCAGTATTTCCGCGCGGATTTTTGCGTAGGCGCAAACGCTTCGAGGAAACCCTTGTCGCATTCGCGTGGAACTCGGCTGTTCTAAACTCGCTTGTTCTTGTCGGCCAAAGCAGCGCGGAGTAGACTTCCGCATGAGATTTTCCCCGGAGGTGTCAAATGTCTCGCATCGTCCGCTGCGGCCTGATTCAGGCGCGCTGTGAATGGTCGCCTGCCAAATTTTCTTTGACGCAAATCAAACAGAAAATGATCAGCAAACACGAGCGCTTGATCGCGGCCGCCGCAAAGCGAAAAGTGCAGGTACTCGGACTGCAAGAGCTTTTCTACGGCCCTTACTTTTGCGCCGAACAGCAAACGCGGTGGTACGAGATGACCGAGCCCGTGCCGGACGGGCCCACCGTAGCTCGCATGCAGAAGCTTGCAAAACGCTACCACATGGTGATCGTTGTTCCCGTCTACGAAGTGGAGATGACCGGCGTTTATTTCAATACTGCCGCGGTCATCGACGCTGATGGCCGCTACCTCGGTAAATATCGCAAGCACCACATCCCCCACTGCCATCCCGGATTCTGGGAGAAATTTTATTTCACGCCGGGCAACGCAGGTTACCCGGTGTTTCAAACGCGCTATGCGCGCGTCGGCGTTTATATTTGCTACGACCGCCATTTCCCCGAAGGCGCTCGAGTCCTCGGACTGAACGGCGCGGAGATTGTTTACAACCCGTCGGCAACCGTCGCGGGCCTTTCCGAATATCTTTGGGAGTTGGAGCAGCCCGCGCACGCCGTTGCCAATCAATATTTCGTCGCTGCGATCAATCGCGTGGGAACAGAACAGCCATGGAAGATCGGCGAGTTCTACGGGAAAAGTTATTTCTGTGATCCTCGAGGAAAAATCGTAGCCCAGGCCAGCCGCGACAAAGACGAATTGCTGGTCGCCGATTTGAATCTCGACGAAATACAGAAAGTCCGCGATACGTGGCAGTTCTATCGCGACCGCCGGCCGGAATCGTACACCGAAATCACGCGCACGCGCGCCGCCGGAAATGCCGAAGCCGCCGACTAGAAGTTTGATGAAAAACTCTGTTCGTTGTCATTCAGTGCCCGGAGCGTTTTCGGCGAAGGGGCGAGCAACCGCGAGGAGGAATCTGCATTTTTCTTGGATTTTCGTAAACTGGGGCTTGCTCACACCGGCAGAAATGGCAAACAGGAGCACCGTTCCAACACGCTGCGAGAACTGATGGCGCAATGATCTGGTCGAGCGACAACAAAATAAAATCCATCCCACGAGGCTCGACGATTCTCTGATGAGTAATCTCCAAACGGAAGCCCTTGCCGCCGAGACGATTCGCACCAGCGGCCTTTACAACAAAGACCTCGCGCCAGTTCCGGCTGCCCGCCGCACCTGGGGCACGTACAACTACGCCGCTCTCTGGATTTCCATGAGCGTGAACATTCCCACGTACATGCTCGCGAGCGCCATGATTGCCGGAGGAATGGATTGGAAGCAGGCGCTATTCACGGTTTTTCTCGGCAACGTGCTGGTGCTGATTCCTATGCTGCTCAACGCGCACGCTGGTGCGAAGTATGGAATTCCCTTCCCTGTGTTTGCGCGTGCATCGTTTGGAGTGTTGGGCGCAAACGTTCCTGCGATTTTGCGCGCGCTCGTGGCTTGCGGATGGTTCGGCATTCAAACGTGGATTGGCGGCGAGGCCATCAACGCCATGATTATCGCGCTCGCTCCTTCGTGGGCGCATGTTTCCTATGGGCCTGCGATGTGTTTCGGATTTTTCTGGCTGCTGAACGTAGTTGTAATTCTTCGCGGCATCGAGACGATTCGCTTCCTCCAGGGCGTCTCCGCGCCGTTCCTGCTGCTGATCGGGCTTGCGCTTCTTCTCTGGGCGCGCAGCAAAGCAGGTGGCTTCGGCCCCATGCTTTCCAATCCTTCGAAGTTCCACAGCTTCGCGGAATTCTTTCGCTTCTTCATCCCTTCGCTGACTGGCGTCGTGGGATTTTGGGCCACCGTCTCGCTGAATATCCCTGACTTCACGCGTTACGCGCGTTCGCAACGCGATCAGATTGTAGGCCAGGCGCTCGGCCTTCCGGCGACCATGACGTTTTATTCGTTCATTGGCATCGCCGTCACTTCGGCGACCACGATTATTTTTGGCGAGGCGCTGTGGGATCCCGTCAAAGTTCTCGCGCGGCTCGGCCACCCGTGGGCCGTTGTGCTGGCGATGATTGCGCTCCTCGTGGCGACGCTCAACGTCAACGTCGCCGCAAATGTGGTTTCTCCGTCGAATGATTTCTCGAATCTTTCTCCGCGGCGCATCAGCTTTCGCACGGGCGGTTTGATTACGTGCGCAATGGGAATCGCCATGCAACCGTGGAAGCTGATGGCGAATTACGGCAGCTACATTTTCGGCTGGCTCGTCGGTTACTCCGGATTTCTTGGGCCGATTGCGGGAATTTTGATTTGCGATTATTTTGTGTTGCGCGGCACAGTGCTCGCACCGCAGGATCTTTACCGGCGCAATGGCCGGTATGAATATTCTCGCGGCGTCAATTGGCAGGCGATCGTGGCGCTGGCCGCGGGCGTGGGCGTGGCATTTATTGGTTTGGTTGTTCCGCCGCTGCGCGTCTTGTATAACTACGCTTGGTTCGTCGGATTCGCGGTCAGCTTCATTGCGTATTTCGTTTTGATGCGCGCTTTCCAACGCCTCAAAGAAGCGGCGGACTGAAAAGGAGCGTTCATGGACTTTGGCATCACGATTAAACCGGATATCTCAATCGAACGCATCATAAGTCTCGCGAAGCAGGCCGAGGCGGGCGGATTCAAATACGGCTGGATGTTCGATTCGCATGTGATTTGGATGGACCCGTTTCCCCTGTTGACGCTGATGGCCGCGAACACGCGAACCATGCGCCTGGGAACATGCGTCACAAATCCGGCGGTGCGTGACGTTACGGTCGCATCGAGCCTGTTCGCCACATTGAATCTCGCGTCGCATGGACGAATGCAGCTCGGCATCGGTCGCGGCGACAGTTCGCGCCGCGTGCTGGGCAAGAGACCCACGACGATCGAAAATCTCGAAGAATTCGTGAAAGTTTTTCGCGCATTGAATTCCGGAGAGGCGGTCAACTACGAAGGAACCAGCACCCGCTTTCCGTGGGCGACGGCAGGCGTGCCGCGCGTTTGGGTCGCGGGATACGGACCAAAAGTATTGCGCGCCGCGGGGCGCATCGCCGACGGAATCATTCTGCAATTTGCCGACCCCGATCTGATCGCATGGTGCCTGCAATTTGTGCGCGAAGGAGCGCAAGCGGCGGGCCGCGATTTCAAGAAGATTGAAATCATGTCCGCCGCGCCGGTATGGGTTTCGAATGACTTGGCCGTGGCGCGCGAGCGTGTGCGCTGGTTTCCCGCGCTGGTTTCGAATCACGTGGTGGATCTGATTGCAAAATATAAGGCCGAGGAACTGCCCGCCGCACTTGTTTCTTACGTGAGCAATCGCGGAGGATACGATTATCTTCACCACTGCGAAGTGGGCAGCGACAACGCGTCTTTCGTGACCGACGAAATCACCGACCGCTTTTGTCTGGTCGGTCCAGTGGAGGCGCATCGCAAGAAGTTGGAGGTTTTGCGCGCGGTCGGCGTGACGCAGTTCAATATTTATTTAATGTGCGGCGACGAAGAGCAAACGCTGGATATTTATTCGCGCGACGTTTTGCCCGCTTACAGCAAGTAGGCGAACTTTTTTCGCGCTGCCGAGGGAGGCCTTGTAAGAAGATGCGTTTTGACATGGTCATCAAAAACGGCACGGTGGTGACGGCGACCGATACATGCGTCGCGGACATCGGCGTCAGCGGCCACAAAATCTCCGCCATCGGCGCCCAGCTTCCGATTGAAAATGCCGGCAAAGTCATCGACGCCGCGGGATGCCTGGTCATCCCCGGAGGGATTGACGTTCACACGCACCTCGATATGCCTTTCGGCGGCACGATGAGCGCGGACGATTTCGAAACCGGAACAATCGCCGCGGCGTTTGGCGGCACGACCACGCTGATCGATTTCGCGATTCAATATAAAGGGCAAAGTCTTCGCGAAGCTTTCGACACCTGGATGAAAAAGGCGCATGACAAAGCGGTAACGGATTATTCGTTCCACTGCATCATCACCGATCTTGGCAGTGCACAACTCGAAGAAATGGGCCAGCTGATCCGCGAAGGCGTTACCAGTTTCAAACTTTTTATGGCTTATCCGGGCGTGTTCATGCTCGACGACGCCTCGATTTTTCGTGCCATGTCGCAGGCGGCGAAGCATGCGGGATTGATTTGCATGCACGCGGAAAATGGCGGCGCCATTGACGTCATTGTGCAGCGCGCGCTCGCCGAAGGGAAACGCGCGCCAAAATATCACGCGCTCACGCGGCCCACCACGGCGGAAGCCGAAGCCACTTCGCGCGCGATTGCGCTGGCGGAAATGGCGGGCGCGCCCGTGTACATCGTTCATCTTTCCTGCAACGAGGCGCTCGAAAAAGTCCGCGAAGCGCGCGACCGCGGCTTGCCCGCATACGCCGAAACGTGCCCGCAATATTTGTATCTCTCGCTCGAGAATTTCGACGTGCCGGGATTTGAAGGCGCAAAGTACGTTTTCACGCCGCCGCTGCGCAAGAAGTGGCACCAGGAAAAATTGTGGCAAGGGCTGGCGCAGGACACGCTCCAGGTGGTTTCCACCGACCATTGCCCATTTTGCTTCAAAGAACAAAAGGAATTGGGCAGGGACGACTTCACGAAAATTCCCAACGGAGGCCCGGGCATCGAGCATCGTCTCAGCCTGATTTATACCGGCGGCGTCCACGGAAAACGCTTTTCCGCCAACCGCTTCGTCGAGCTCGTTTCCACCGCGCCCGCAAAACTTTTTGGACTGTACCCGCGGAAGGGGACAATCGCCGTGGGCTCGGATGCTGACCTCGTGATCTTTGACCCAAATCGCGAGGAAGTCATCAGCGCCAAAACGCATCACATGCGCGTTGACTATTCGATGTTCGAGGGCATTCACACCACGGGCGCGCCGAAAGCTGTTTTCTCGCGCGGCAAAGCCGTAATCGACGCCGGAAAATTCGTCGGCCGCCCCGGCGCCGGCCAATTCATTCGCCGGCAAACCTATTCGCGTATATAGAGTCGGTCGCTGTTCAGCACGCAACCCCGCGTACTCGCGCACGTACGATCCGTCATCACGTCAATTGATCGTCTGTTTACCGGGCCCTTGCGTGTCCTCACGCGGAACTGTAATCAGGTTCAGGGGCTCGCCGAAGATCTCCTCGAACGCAACAGCGAACTCTTGTGACTTTCGAATCTCCTTGAAGACCGGCCATTCACGATAGAAGTGCTTGTTTATATCTCCGTCTGCACCAATCTGTTTCATGATGTCAATTGCGGCCTTAAAATCATCAAGGAGAACCGACTGGACCATTTTGAACCTAAGGGCTTTCGCACCCCA
>DATLSS010000025.1:0-75165 GCA_035534035.1 Candidatus Acidiferrales bacterium
TATGAACGAATCCGACATTCGCGAATTTTTGGCCGCAGTGAAAAAGGGACGCCTGTCGTCCGAACAGGCGGTGGCGCGCCTGAAAAATCTTCCGTTCGAGGATCTTGGCTTTGCCAAAATTGATCATCATCGCTCACTGCGCCAGGGCTATCCCGAAGTGATTTTCGCGCGCGGCAAGTCTCCAAAGCAGGTCGCCGAAATCGTCCGAGGAATGCTCCGCGCGAAGTCCACGCACAACATTTTGATCACGCGCGCCGATGCGAAAACGTACCGCGTGGTGCGACGCACGGCGCGCGGAGCAAAATTCCACGAACTGTCTGGCGCGATAACCATTCACCGGAGCAGTGCGGTCACTGGCAAGGGGCTGATTCTAGTTGTTACCGCGGGTACCAGCGATATTCCGGTCGCCGAAGAAGCTCTTATCACCGCGGAAATGTTGGGCAATCGCGCCGAGGCGCTTTATGACGTCGGCGTGGCCGGCCTGCACCGCTTGCTCAAGCATCGCGACAAGCTCGCCGCAGCGCGCGTGATCATTTGCGCCGCCGGAATGGAAGGCGCGCTGCCGAGCGTTGTTGCAGGGCTCGTCAGCGTGCCGCTAATCGCGGTGCCGACCAGCATCGGCTACGGGGCAAGTTTTTCAGGGTTAACGGCTCTGCTTGCCATGCTCAACAGTTGCGCGTCCAACATCAGCGTCGTCAATATCGACAACGGATTCGGCGCGGCGTGCGTTGCAAGCTGCATAAACCATTTGTAAAGCCGTGCAACGCGGCAGGAATTTCCACGAGGGCGCGCGCTAACGCAACACTGCAATCACTGCTTGAGCGAGCGGCTCTTCCTCTTCGACGAAAACCGTGCGCAAGTCGATCACCAGCCGGTCCTCTTCGATTCGTGCAATCACTGGCGTTCCGCTTGCTGGCCGCCGGAGCCGCTCTTCGATCGCGACAGCGGAATAACGGCGGCTGGCGATGGCGAGCAGACTCGTCGGCAGTTTCTGATCCGGCGTTGAGCCTCCGCCAATGACCGAGGAGCCATCGCGAATCTCGAGGGTCGCGTCCTTCGGCAGCGCATCGGTCAATCGCGCCACAAACGCGCGCGCTCGTTGCTCAATTTCATGTGCGGTCATGCGAATCATTCGCAGCGCCGGAATTTCTTCCCATGCGCCTCGCCGATACGCGCGCAAAGTCATTTCCAAGACGGCAATCGTCAATTTGTCCACACG
Source organism: Candidatus Acidiferrales bacterium (assembly GCA_035534035.1). Lineage (GTDB taxonomy): Bacteria > Acidobacteriota > Terriglobia > Acidiferrales > UBA7541 > DAHUXN01. The sequence goes on from DATLSS010000025.1 coordinate 1,220, forward strand.
CAGCGCACGAAACAGCGGATTGCGCCGAATTCGCTCCACAACGTTCTTTTTGCCCGCGATGATTCCCGCCTGCGGGCCTCCGAGCAATTTGTCGCCGCTGAAGGTAACGACATCCACTCCCGCGTCGAAGCTCGCGCGCACGACGGGCTCATCAATTCCCAGGCTGGAGAGATCGACCAAACAGCCTGAGCCGAGGTCCTCGACCACAGGAATCCCCAAGCGCTTGCCTATTCCGACAAGTTCTTTGAGCTCCGGTCTCTTCGTGAAGCCGACGATGCGGAAATTCGACGGATGCACGCGGAGGAGAAGGCGCGTTCGCTCGGTCACAGCGCGCTCATAATCGGCAATTCGCGTCCGATTCGTGGTACCAACCTCGCGCAATTCCGCGCCGCTTTGCGCCATGATGTCCGGAATGCGGAATCCATCGCCGATTTCAATCAGTTCGCCGCGCGAGACGATCACTTCAGCGCCCTTCGCGAGTGTATTCAGGACCAGGAAAACCGCCGCGGCGTTGTTGTTTACGACGATTGCTGATTCCGCGCCCACCAGCTCCGCCAGCAGTTTGTTTGTATGCGAGTCACGCTTGCCGCGCGCGCCCTCGGCGAGGTCATATTCCAGGTTGGAATAGTGCGTGGATGTTGCGGTGAGATGTTCAGCGGCCAACTTTCCGATCGGCGCCCGCCCCAGGTTGGTGTGCAGTACCACTCCCGTGGCATTGATCACGCTTCGCAGCGAGGGGGCCAGTTCCTCTTCAATCCGCTTTATAATTTGCATTTCGATATCCGCGATGTTTACGGACAAAGATGCCACTTCGACATCGGCCCGTTCGCGCAAATCGGCTAGCACACGTCTGGTAACCTCGACCGTGAATTCGCGGCCGGCCCGCTGGCACAATTCGGCGATCGCCGGCCGGTTCAGCAGTTGGTCGACAGAAGGAATTTGCCGCAGAATTCCAGCACGCTCTTCCTCGACCCGTACGCTACGCTCTGGCGAAGGAGTCATATTCCAGCCATTTCAACATACGCCGTGCGGGGACGCAACGGCCCCCTTGATACCCTTCCGACACCAGTTCTGACGCAAAGCATTGACGTCCCGGAGAAGCTGGTTTTAGGATAGTAAAGAGTACCTCCCCTTCGTTCACATTTCATATCCGACGCAAAACTATGGCCACCACGCCCGAAGAAGACCTCGTCCAACTCGAAAAAGACATTCGTACTCTGAAGATTGAGTACGAACAATTCTTCGGCGGCGGCCGCAAACGTCCCCCGGCGGATACGCAGTGGCGGGTTGAATCCTTGATCAAGCGCTACAGCGATCGCGGCGCTCAAATGAACTATTCGCAGCGGTTTCGTTACACCAACATCGCGCAAACATTCGCGAAATATTGCGAAATTTGGCGCAAGAAGATTAAAGAACGCGAGGAAAGCACAACGCACCGCCATTTCGGAGCCGCCGCCAAGGCGATCGAAGCCCAGCGCGCCACGTCGGCTGGCCTCACGGAACCGAAACGCCCGGCGAAAGGCGAGCGTCCGGCGCCGTTCGCGATGTCGTTTTCCGACCCGGATCACGAAACCAAGAAGGTCGAGCAGCTTTACCAAAAGCTAGTCGAGGTGCGCACAGCCGCTGGCGAAAAAGGTGGAACGCCGAACTTCGAGGATTTTGGGGCATTTGTCCGGCAGAAGACCCGTGAACTGAAGGGCAAGAAACGTACTGCGCAAGTGGAATACACCGTCAGCGTTGAAAACGGCCGTGTAAAACTGAAAGCCCGCGTCAGCGGCTGAATTTATTCACCTTCCCTCTTCTCCATTCCTCGGCAACCGCATACACTGGTATGCCTTTTTCACCGGGAGGGAGTGTGGCAATCGAGCGGGCCCTAATCAGTGTGTATGACAAGACTGGCGTGGTCGAGTTTGCGCGTCAGCTTTCGCAGCTTCGAATCGAAATTGTTTCGACGGGTGGCACGGCGCGTCTTTTGCGCGAAGCTGGCGTCGTGGTGCGCGACGTTTCCGAGCTGACCGGCTGGCCGGAAATGCTCGGCGGCCGCGTGAAAACACTTCACCCAAAGGTTCACGGCGGCATACTATTCCGGCGCGGGAGTCCGGACGATCTCAAGCAAACGGCCCAGCACTCGATTTCGCCGATTGATATCGTTGTCGTGAATCTCTATCCATTTTCAGCGACAGCGAACAAATCGCGTGTCACCGCCGAGGAACTGATCGAAAACATCGACATTGGCGGACCCACCATGATTCGCTCCGCGGCCAAGAATTTTGAAAGCGTTGCAGTGGTCACGGATTCGGCGGACTATCCCGGCATCGTTGAAGAGTTGACGTCTGGCTCGGAACTCAGCCTCGCGACGCGCCTCGATCTCGCGCGGAAGGCTTTCGCGGTTACCGCGCGCTACGACGGGGAAATCGCAACGCAACTCGAGCGCCTCACGGCCGGCCGCGAGTTGCATCTGTCCGCGGCTCCCGAATCTCTGCCCTTCCGCTTGCACTATGCCTTCGAGCGCCAGCAACTCATGCGCTACGGCGAGAATCCTCATCAACAGGCAGCTCTCTATGTCCCCGCGGGCCGGCCGCACACAGGATTTGCGGCTGCCCGCCAACTCCAGGGCAAGGAACTCTCATACAACAATCTGGTCGATCTCGACGCAGCTTGGTCGCTCGCCCGGGAATTTTCCGCTCCGGCAACGATCATCACGAAGCACAATAATCCCTGCGGCGCGGCAGAACATACCCATCTCGCCGAGGCATACCGGCGAGCGCTGGCCTGCGATCCGGTCTCCGCATTTGGCAGCGTGATCGCGTTCAACCGGCCGCTCGACGCCGAAACAGCGGAAGAAGTCGCAAAGCTTTTCGTCGAATGCCTCATTGCGCCCGGTTACGATCCGGCAGCGCGGGAAAAGTTCACTACGAAGAAGAATTTGCGTCTGTTGGAGATGCCTGCTGATAAGCCTGTTGCCGAGCTTGAACTTAAGCGCATCCACGGTGCCGTGCTCGTGCAAGAGCCAGACAATCGCGCCCTCGATGATGCGGAACTGACCCTCGTCACCGAACGCGCTCCGAGCGAAGCCGAACGCCACACCATGCAATTCGCGTGGAAAGTTTGCAAGCACGTCAAATCGAACGCCATTGTTTTCGCTCGCGACGGCCAGACGCTGGGAATTGGCGCCGGCCAGATGAGTCGCGTGGATTCCGTCAAGCTCGCCGTTATGAAAGCGCAGATATCGCTCGCTGGAAGTGCCATTGCATCAGACGCTTTTTTTCCTTTTCCTGATGGCGTTGAGGAGGCGGCAAAGGCCGGCGCAACCGCCGTGATTCAGCCAGGCGGCTCGGTCCGCGATCCCGAAGTGATCTCGGCGGCCAATCGATTTGGCCTCGCCATGGTTTTCACAGGCATCCGGCATTTCCGGCACTGACGCGGAGCTGCTGGCTGGCATCCAATCGAATAGGCATCGCGCGGATAGTAACAATATACCGGTAAGCCTTTGACCCTCGATGCGGCCTATACCATAATGAATGTGCATTTCGGAGCTAGCATGAAAGCGCAAAAGACTCACGCAACGACGCGAACAATTTCCGTCCCCATCCTCGGCGCGATTCTCGCCGTTGCACTGGGAGCTGCAGGCGCGGCCGCACAAACGGCCGTATCAGCGCCCCAAGTCCCCAAGCCCGCCGATGCTTTCGCATATTCGCAATCGGACCAATCGAAGCGCGCGCAAGCTTACGCCGATTTCATGCTCGGCCATTTGGCGGAACAGCAGTTTGACGAGACCGGCAAATCGGACCTTGCCAGCCAGGCTATTGACTATTACCAGAAGGCTCAAACCCTCGATTCCGACGCGTCCATTACGGAGCGTCTCGCCGAGGTTTACGCAGCTTCCCAGCGGACGGACGAAGCGATCCGCCAGGCCCAGGCCGCTCTAGGGCAAGACCCGGATAATCTCGCGGCGCATCGCTTGCTCGCTCGCATTTATATTCACGACTTGGGCGATATGAGCGCGAACGACCGCCAAAAGGAGACGATTGCGCTCGCGGTTGAGCAATTAAAGGCTGTTCAGCGGCTCGATCCCACCGACGTGCAATCCCAACTTTGGCTCGCTCATCTCTATGGCTTCCAAAACAAACCCCAGCAAAGTGAGCAAGTGCTTCGCGGTATCTTGAATCGTTCCGCCGACAATGAAGGCGCTCTCGAACAGCTGAGCCAGCTTTACCTTGACGAAGGCAGGCCGCAGGATGCGATCTCTGTGCTGAAAAATGCCGCCAGCGGTTCGAACGCGGCCACACTTTACGATCTTCTCGGCACAGCATATGCGAAATCGAATAACTTCCCTGAAGCGGAAGAAGCGTTCCAGCAAGCTGTCAGGCTTGAGCCGGATGAGGTCACCCATCGCAAAGGTCTCGCGCAGGCGTTCCTCTCCGATCACAAATATCCGCAAGCTCTCAGCCAGTACGAGCGCCTGACCAAGCTCGAACCCGACAATGCTGAGGATTATCTGCGCATGTCGCAGATCTATCGCCACCTCAATCAGCTCGACAAGTCCGAGAGCAATTTGATGCAAGCGAAGAAATATGCGCCCGGCAGCCTCGAGGTGCTCTACAACGAGGCGCTACTTTACGAGGCGCAAGCGCGCTACAAGGATGCCGTGCAAGTTCTTTCCGACGCCATTGCCGGCGTGAAAGCCCAGCAGCAGGAGGGTCAGCCTGCTCCGAGCGCGCTGCCGATTCTTTACGAACAGCTCGGCATGGCCTACCGGCAAGGCGGAGACTTTTCTTCCGCCGAACGTTCCTTCGAAGACATGCAAAAGCTTGGGCCAGCCTCGCAAAAGCGCGGCGAACTCCTCTTAATTGATGCCTATCGCTCAAGCGGTGATATTAAGCGCGCCATCGGCGAAGCCGAAAAAGCCCGTGCCGCCGATCCCGGTGACCAGAGTCTGGCGGTAACCTACGCCATGCTTCTTGGTGACAACGGGCAGACCGACGACGCCACAAAAGTCCTCCGCGGTCGGTTGCGCGGGAATCAGTCGGACCGCGACACCTATCTCGACCTCGCCCAGATCGAAGGACGTGGCAAACGCTATGCGGACGCGCAAACGGACGCGAACAAAGCGCTGACGATGTCGGCGGAACCATCCGACAAAGAAACGGCGTGGTTTCTCCTCGGTTCGATTTATGACGGGCAGAAGCAATATGACCAGGCGGAGGAGATGTTCCGCAAAGCCCTCGCGGTCAATCCTCACGACGCAATGGTGCTCAACTATTACGGCTACATGCTTGCCGATCGTGGCATTCGTCTGGACGAAGCAATCACGATGATACACAGCGCGGTAGTCGAAGACCCCACCAACGGCGCTTACCTAGATAGCCTTGGCTGGGCCTATTTCAAGCAGGGTAATCTTCCTGAAGCCCAGCAATACCTCGAACAGGCCGTTTCCCACGGTGGCAACGATCCCACTGTGCTTGGCCACCTGGGTGAAGTCTACGCAAAGCTCGGTCAAACGGACCGAGCGCAGCAAACTTGGGAGAAGGCGCTGGTCTACTGGCACAAGGCTCTTCCTGCTGATTACGAAGCGCAAAAAGTTGCTGACCTTGAGGCCAAGCTGAAAAATCTGAAACGCCACCATCTCGCGGAGAAATCGGTCGGTGGCGACCCCAAACCGTAATATTCTTTGCGGATGAAGCGATCGATTCGCCTTCCCGCGTTTGCCAAAATCAATTTGTGCCTTCATGTGGTCGGGCGTTTCCCCGACGGCTATCACGAACTCCGCACCATCTTCCATTCAATTTCGCTCCACGACACTCTGGAACTGGAATTATCCGCACGAAAAGAAATCAGCCTTGAGATTGACGATCCTTCACTTCCCGCCGATTCGACGAATCTGGTCTGGCGTGCCATGGATGCTTTGCGCCGCGAGCTTCGTTTTCGCCAGGGAGTACACGCGAAACTGACGAAGGTCATACCCGTGGCTCGCGGCTTGGGCGGTGGTTCGAGCGACGCGGCCGCCGCGCTCATCGGTTTGCTGCGACTCACGCGCCGCCACCTCCCGCTCCCGCGCCTTATCGAAATCGCTGCAAGTCTGGGGGCCGACGTGCCCTTTTTCCTCTTCGGTGGCCGCGCCCTCGGCGTAAATCGGGGCGACGAGATTTACCCGCTTCCTGATGTGCCGGATAAAACCGTTCTGGTTGTTTCTCCGCAAGATATCGGCGTCAGCACGCGCGACGCCTACTCTTGGCTTGGTCCACGACCGTCAAACTCTCGCCAATTGACAAAGCCACGCGCAACCCATAGAATATGGGGTTTCTGCGCTCTGTGCTGGAGCCGGCAGGACAGCGGCATCTCAAATGATTTCGAGGCCGCCGTTTTTCGCCGTCACCCCCGTTTAGCTAAAATCAAACGGACTTTGCTTCAGGGAGGGGCCGCGGAAGCCGCGCTGGCGGGTAGCGGGTCGGCGGTGTTCGGAGTCTTCCGAAACCCAGCGCAGGCGCGCCGAGTCGCTCGAGAGTTTCCGAAAGACCAGGTTTTCGTAGCGAGGACCCTCTCTAGGGAAGACTACCGCAGGGCTATGCTCGAGCGGGCAATCGTCTGACAGGTTCGCTGAAAGGGCCCAACCAAGAATCGTTCCAGAGGACTGTGTTGGCTGACGACAAGTTCAAGATTTTTAGCGGCAGCGCTAACCCCGCACTCTGCGAGGCCATCTGCCATTATCTGGGTGTGCCGCGGGGCCGCGCCGAACGCGGTCAATTCAGCGACGGCGAATCTCGTTTCCAAATTCTCGAAAACGTTCGCGGCGCGGATGTCTTTGTCGTTCAGGCATGTTGCCATCCGGTCGATTTTCATTTGATGGAGCTTTTGTTGATGGTCGACGCGTTCAAGCGCGCTTCGGCCTGGCGCGTCACAGCCGTGATTCCGTATTACGCGTACGCCCGCCAAGATCGCAAAGACCGCCCGCGCGTGCCCATTTCGGCAAAACTCGTCGCCGACCTGCTTGAGACGGCTGGCGCGAGCCGCGCGCTGACCCTCGATCTTCATGCGCCCCAGATTCAGGGCTATTTCAACGTTCCCGTCGATCACTTATTTGCCGCGCCGGTTCTAGTAGAATATTTTCAGAAGCGCGGACTTCACGCAATTACCGTTGTTTCGCCCGATGCAGGCGGCGTCGAGCGTGCGCGCTTCTTCGCAAAAAAAATGGACGCTCCATTGGCCATTGTCGACAAGCGCCGTATCGACGTGAATGTGAGCGAAGTGATGAATATCGTCGGCGACGTCAAGGGACGTCCCGCGCTGGTGATTGACGACATCATCGACACGGCCGGCACGCTCGTCAAAACAGCAGAAGCCCTCCTGAAAGAAGGCGCCACAGAAGTTTATGCAGGCTGCACGCACGCGATTTTGTCCGGGCCTGCCGTCGATCGCATTTGCAAGTCGCCGATAAAAGAAGTGATCGTCACCGATTCAGTGCCGCTCTCGCCGGAAGCGAAAAAAGTGCCCAAAATTAAAGTGCTGAGCGTCGCCGAACTCCTGGCGCGCGGCATTCGTTCGATTCACGAAGAAACTTCAATCAGTGAGCTGTTCATTTAGGGCAGCGAAGGGAAGGAACGCATGGAAGCCTTTGTTGTGGAAGCCACGCCGCGCGAGGAACGCGGCAAGGGTGTCGCCCGCCGCATTCGCCGCACGGGCCTCGTCCCCGCCGTTCTCTATGGCGGCAAGAATAAACCGGTTCCGATGACCGTCAACGCCCGCCAGGTCGCCCGCATTCTCCGTTCGGAGACGGGTCACAACACAATTTTCACCGTGCAAGTCGCAGGCAATCGGGAAGAGAAAGCCATGGTAAAAGACTGGCAAGTCGATCCCGTCAGCGGCGCGTTGCTGCACGTGGATTTGCTGCGCATCGCGATGGACGTCCGCATGCGCGTGCGTGTTCCGGTGCACGTTTTCGGCGAGCCCGAAGGCGTCAAGCTGCAGGGTGGCGTTTTCGAAATGGTCACTCGCGAAGTCGAGCTCGAGTGTTTGCCCGGCGATATCCCCGAGGAATTCAAAATCGACATCAGCGGCTTAACCATCGGCAAGCAGCTTCGCGCTGCCGACCTTCCCTTTGATCCGGAGAAAGTGAAATTGGTCACGGATCCGCAGCGCGTTCTTGCGCACGTGGTCGTTTTGAAGAAGGAAGAAGAAGTGGCGCCCGTCGAGGCTGCCGCAGCCACCGAGGCAGTGGCCGCCGAGCCGGAAGTCATCAAGAAGGGCAAGAAAGAGGCCGAGGAAGGCGAAGAAGGTACCGAGCCCGAAAAAGCCGAGAAGCCCGAGAAGAAGGGAAAAGAGAAGTAGTAGAGCCGCACGGTGGTTTGGCGCCTGGCCAACATTTTGGCTGGTGCCGCAAGTGGGGACGCGCGGATGCGAATCATCGTGGGTCTCGGCAATCCCGGCCGCGAATATGCCTGGACGCCGCATAACCTTGGTTTCCAGGTGATGGATTGTCTGGCTGATCGTTTTGCGATCCGCATCACGCGCCCGGAAGGGCAATCGGTGATTGGGCTTGGCCGAATCGCAGGCCACGATGTGGTGCTTGCGAAGCCGCAGACGTTCATGAATTTAAGCGGCCATGCTGTTGCGGATTTGATCGCGCGATACGAGACTGATCCGGCGGAAACAATTGTCGTCAGCGACGAAGCGGCTCTGCCCTGGGGAATGATCCGCATTCGTGAGCGGGGCAGCGCCGGCAGCCACAACGGGCTGAAGTCGGTGATTGGCGCGCTGGGAACGGATGAATTTTTGCGGGTCAGGCTGGGTATCAAGCCTGAACACCCTGTAAGCGATTTGGCGGCTTATGTTCTCGCCTCGATGGGCAAGGACGTTCGTGAGACCGCGGAAGCGATGATCGTCGAAGCCGCGGATGCCGTGGAAATGATTCTCGCGGAAGGCACGGGCCGCGCGATGGCGCACTTCAACCGGCGCGCCACGCCGCCGGAAGAAGCCGCCGAATAGAATTTCTGATTTGAGGACGAAAAGAGGAACCATGGAAGAAAGACTGTATGACCTGATCTTCATCTGCCGGCCGGATACGCCGGAGACGGAGATCGATAAACTGATTGCCACGCTCACGCACGCGGTTGAAGAAAAACAAGCGAAAGTCGATAAGGTTGAGAAGTGGGGTACGCGCCGGTTGGCCTATCGCGTTAAGAAGTTGCGCGAAGGCTTCTATGTTTACATGGTGCTTCGCTCCAGCCATGGCGAGCTTTTCAAGGAACTGGAACGCCGCTTGCGCGTTACCGACGCGGTCGTCAAGTATCTGACCGTGCGCCTCGACGAAGAGATCAAGCGGCAGGAGAAATTGTCCAAGCGCCGCGAGAAACGCAACGCGCGGCGACCCCGCAAGACTGCACCTGCCGCTCCCGGCGCCGAACAGGCCGCGACGGCAGCTGGATAGGGAGAAAATTTAATGGCCGACGAGACACGCGCACCACAGCAACACTCACCATCGCATCACTCTTCATCCTCCTCCGGTGGAAGACCGCCAGGAGGTGGCCCCGCAGGCAGCAGACCGCCGGGACCGCGCCGCGGAAAGCGCAATTACGTTCGCAAAAAGAAGGTCTGCCGCTTCTGCGTCGATAAAGTTGACCTGATCGATTACAAGAAGCCGGAGATTCTCCAGTCGTTCGTGCAGGAGCGCGGCAAGATTCTCCCGCGGCGAATGACCGGCACTTGCGCGCGCCATCAACGCTGGCTGACGATTGCCATCAAGCGTGCGCAAAATATCGCGCTCTTGCCGTTCGCGTCGGAATTATAGAGCTCCAACGAACGATCACGCCCGGATCCCGCGCGGCCATTGCGTCGCGCGGAACGAATTTCGAGGATAAAGCCATGGAAATCATTTTGCAGGAAGATGTCGACAAGCTGGGCAATCGAGGCGAGATAGTGACGGTCGCGGAGGGTTACGCGCGCAATTATCTGCTGCCGCAGAAGCTCGCCATCGCCGCGAATTCTTCCAACATGCGGCGTCTGGAAAAAATGCGCGCTGCCTTCTCCAAGAAGGAAGCCACCGAACGCGAGGGAGCACAGAAACAGGCCGATTTGCTTTCTACCGTCGCTCTGAAGCTTTCTCGCAAGGCTGGTGAGAACGATCAGCTCTTTGGGTCGGTCACGTCCGCCGACATTGCCGATGCGCTCGCTGCGCAGGGCTACACCATCGACAAACGCAAAATTCAGCTGAATGACCCGATCAAAACCGTCGGAGAATATCCCGTCCCGATCAAGCTCTACCGCGATGTGATCGCCACGGTGAACCTCACTGTCGAACGCGAAGTGTGAGCGATCGAAAGGTTCCGTTTTGCGGGGCGTCGCCTTCTCGGTTCTGGCGACGCCGCTCGCCATTGGTTCCATCACCGCCTGCCTACGGCTTTTTTCACAGCTTCCTGTGAATTCCACAGCCACCACACATTGACTTCGCTCTCCAAGCCGCACAGAATGTCCGGCGTTCGCCCAAACAGGCATTCCGATTTCTGAACTCCCATAGCGGAAGGCCAAAAAACCGTTGCGTCAGCGGCGCCTCTAGGCGAAAATAAAGCGAATGAATATGGCTCACGATACCACTCTCGAACGGCCTCTCCCTTACAGCGCCGGCGCGGAGCGCAGCGTCCTGGGCGCCATCCTCCTCGATAATCATTCCTTCAATATTGCCGTCGAGAAATTGAAAGGCGAGGACTTTTTCCTCGATCAGCATCGCCGAATTTTCGAGCGCATCGTTGAACTGGCCGAGGCGCAGCAAGCCATTGATTTGATCACCCTCAGCGAATGCCTCGATCGCCACGGGGAACTCGAGTCCGCTGGCGGCCCCGCCTATCTTTCGCAGTTGATGGACGGCTTGCCGCGCGCGACCAACGTCGAGCACTACGTCCGCATCGTCAAGGAAAAGTCAGTTCTCCGCCATCTGATCCGCACCGCCGAAGTGATTATGCAGCGCGCCCTCGACGCCGAAGACGACGCTGACGCGATTCTCGATAAGGCCGAATCCGACATTTTCCAGGTGGCCGAAGAGCGAGTCCGCGCTGGCCTGATCGGCGTCAAGGATCTGATCAAGGATAATTACTCCCGGCTCGAAAAGATGATGGAGCAGGGCCGCCGCCTCACGGGCGTCCCCACGGGATATCTAAATCTGGACAACGACACAGCCGGCTTGCAGCCCGGCGAACTAATTATTCTGGCTGCGCGGCCGTCCATGGGAAAAACGTCGCTGGCGCTGAACATTGCTGAAAATGTCGCGCTCAGCAGCGAGCCGCGCGCGGTCGCAATCTTCAGCCTCGAAATGTCCAAAGAGTCTCTGCTGATGCGCCTGCTTGCGTCGCAAGGCCGCGTCGACGCACACAAGTTCCGCACCGGCCATCTAGGACACGAGGATTGGGCGAAAATCGCTCAGACCCTGGCGCGCCTCGGCGATGCTCCGCTCTGGATTGACGATTCCGCTTCATCCACGGTGATGGAGATGGGCGCGAAAGCCCGGCGCCTGAAACGCGACAAGGGCCTTGATCTTGTCATCGTCGACTACCTCCAACTGATCGCCGCACGCGGCCGCTTCGGCAATCGCAACGAAGAAGTTTCGAGCATTTCCCGCTCCCTCAAGGGTCTTGCGAAGGAATTGAAAGTTCCCGTGCTCGTCTTGAGCCAGTTGACTCGCGCGCCGGAGCGCGAGGACCGCAAACCGCAATTGGCCGACCTTCGCGAATCCGGCGCCATCGAACAGGACGCCGACGTCGTTCTCTTCATTCACCGCCCGGGCTTTTACAAGACCGATCTTCCCGACGAGGAACGCGCCAAATCTGAACTCATCATCGCGAAACAGCGCAATGGCCCAACCGGCAGCCTCGATTTCGTCTTCATCAATCGCCACACGCGCTTCGAACAAGCTGCGCCAGATTCGTTTGGCCCCATGCTCGAGTAGCTCGATCTAGGCAGAATTCGCGGTATAGCGCTCTTTGCTGTGTGTTCCCCTGGCAACGCCTCGTAGCTTTTGACCCGCGCTCGTCTTCACAAACCAGGTGGGTACCGCTGGAGCACCGCCCTAAGTGCTTTGCGCAAAGTGACTTCCGGAGTTTCTCAAAGGTTCCACAAGCTCAGGTTCCTGGCATGCCTGTTGCTCCATCCGAATCGGTGTGTTTACTAGAAGCGGGCAAGCAGGGGAATTCAGGTTACGGCTCCGCGCGCGGCGAGGTACGCTTTTAGTTTACGCATAACCGCTTTACAAATGACCCGCGGAATCCAATTCGAAGGCCGTCCCGTTTGGGCTGAGATTTCTCTCTCCGCCATCACTCACAATCTTCGCTTGGTCCGCCGAAAAATTGGCAAGAAACGGAGAATTCTTGCCGTCGTCAAGGCGAATGCCTACGGCCTGGGCGCTGTCGAAGTCAGCAAGCATCTCTCCCGCTTGGGCGTCGAAGCGTTTGGAGTCACCTGTTCATCCGAAGGCATCGAATTGCGTGAAGCTGGCCTTCGGCAGCCGATTCTTCTCCTGACGGGTTTTTGGCCCGGCGAAGAAAAACGCATTTTGCATCACAATCTCACGCCAACAATTGCCCGCCTGGATCAGCTTCGCTTGCTCGAACGTGTTGCTTCCAAATCGAGCGGGCGAAACTCACCACAGAAATTCCGCTTCCATCTAAAAATAGACAGCGGCATGAACCGCCTCGGAATTTCGCCCAAGGAAATCGCTGCGTTCATCCGCGAATACGCCGCCTGCCCGCATCTTGAACTCGCCGGCACATTCACGCACTTCGCTTCTGCCGACGACTTGCGCTCCTCTCAAAACGAGCAGCAGGAAAAACTTTTCGCTGATGCTCTATCACAGCTCCGCGAGGAGGGAGTCTCGCCGGGCATCATCCACATGGCCAATAGCGGCGCTATCTGTGCGCGCGAGGCCACTTGGTCGGATATGGTGCGGCCCGGCGCCGTCCTCTACGGCTATCATCAGAGTTTCGAGCCTCCCGAGGTGGCTGCCAGCGTCAAACGAGACATGCAACTGAAACCCTGCCTCAGCTTCCGGGCGCGCATTATTTCCCTCCGCGAAGTTGCCGCGGGCCAGCCCGTGGGCTATAGCGCAAAGTTCGTCGCCGATCGTCCCTCGCGCATTGCGGTCATCGCCGCGGGCTATGCCGACGGTATCGTGCGTCAACGCAGCAATCGCGGTTGTGTAATCGTCAGAGGGCGCCTTGTTCCTCTGGTCGGCACGATTTCAATGGATCTTTCCATGGTCGACGTGACCGATGTCCCGGGAGTCGCCCTCGGTGACGTGGTCACCATCTATGGCCAGGATGGCAAAACCGCAATCCACGCCGATCAAATCGCCCGCCAAATCGGTACCGTCACGTCCGATTTGCTCTGCGCCCTTGGGCGCCGCGTTCCTCGCTTCTACGTTTCTTGATTCGTTTCTCGCACCGTTCGCCCAGTGGTATACTTCCTTGAGTCACTCATAATTTGTTTTCATTCATACCGGCTGTAATCTGGAAATTTCATAGAGCCGGGCAGCATCCTGTACCTGATATACGTTCATAACTTGATATCTTAATTTTATAAAGGGGCCACGATGACGCGCACTTTTAACCCATCGAATCGTTCCTCTGTTTCCGACAATCCAGAAAATCCCTCGAGCAAGCCGGGTTTGCTTTCCAAGATGGATTCTGGCGGGGTTGGCGGCTTTTGGGACATGGCCGCGATCCGCTTGATCTTTACCGTGGTCTGCGTTGCCGCCGGCTACCATTTCATGCCCTTCACTCTCTCGCATCTTTTTGGCGCGATTGCGGGCCTGGCCTTCGCGATTGCGGTGATTCTCTTCGAGGTCCGCCTGCGCCGCGCCAGCCTTCGCCGCTTGATTGGCGCTGTGATCGGCTCGATTCTCGGCATCCTCGGAGCATTTCTTACCACCCTGGTCCTCGTTCACACTTCGATGCCGGAGAGCACCCGTTCCTTCATCAGCCTCGCCGTATTTCTCGTGATGGCCTATATCGGCTTGATCGTCGGCGCAAACAAGGGCGACATGCTCAATCTTCAGGCCCTCGGCGGCCTGTTCGGCACGGAACGCGGCTCGCGTCAAATCTACAAGGTGCTCGACACGAGCGTCATCATCGACGGCCGCGTGATCGATATCGCCGAAGCCCATTTCATCGACGGCACCATCATCATCCCGCAGTTCGTTCTGCGCGAACTCCAAATGGTCGCGGATTCGGCCGATTCGCTGCGCCGTCAACGCGGCCGGCGCGGTCTCGAAGTTTTGCAGCGCATTCAGAAAATGCCGCACCTCGATGTCCAGATTGCCGAGGACGATTTCCAGAACATCGCCGAAGTCGATCTGAAGCTTATCGAACTCGCCAAACGCTACGACGCCAAAATTATCACCAACGATTTCAATCTCAACAAAGTCGCCACGCTTCAGGGAATCGAGATTTTGAACGTCAATCAGCTTGCCAACGCCCTCAAGCCCGTTGTCCTTCCTGGCGAGACGATGCGCGTATTCATCCTTCGCGAAGGCAAGGAATACAATCAAGGCGTAGCGTATCTCGACGATGGCACAATGGTCGTGGTCGACGGTGCGCGCAAAATGATCAACAAAACCATCGACATCTCCGTCACTTCCGTTCATCAGACTACCGCGGGCAAGATGATTTTTGGCCGTTATGACGAGCGTGGCGAACAGAATGCCGCCCGCGCGCCCCAGTCGTTGCCCGGCTCCGCGGCGGAGAACGCTTTCCGCTCCTCCGCGCCGGAACTACGCTCCTCCGATCCTGCCGCTCCCGGCGAACGCGATCGCCCTGCCCGCCCACTCACTCCGGAAACGGGCCGCACCTAACGCCGCCTGCGGCCTCTAACGGAGTGCATGTTTATCTACTACTTCGAATGCGATAGACTACGTCTCCCGAATGAGCCGAATCGCCGCCATTCTTCCTGCTGCCGGACTCGGTACCCGCATGGGTTCCGATGTCCCGAAGCAATTTCTCGAACTTGATGGAGTGCCCATCGTCGTGTTCACGCTTCGGCGCTTATCGCAATGCGCCTCTATCTCGGAGTTTTTGATCGCCACTCGCCCCGACGAAGTCCAAGCCCTCGAACAGCGGTTGTCAAAAGAAAATCTCGGCAGGCCAATTCGCGTCGTGAAGGGCGGCGAAACGCGGCAGCAGTCCGTCGGTAATGCGCTGGCAAAAATTTCAGCCGATGCGGAGTTGGTTCTTGTCCACGACGCAGTGCGCCCTTTCATCACGAGCGCGCAAGTCGATCGCGTCATCGCCGAAGCTCGCGCGCGGGGCGCAGCCATCCTCGGCCTTCCCGCAATCGATACCGTCAAGGAAGTCCGCCGCGCCACTCTGCCCGAAGATCTGGCATTGATTTCAGCCACCATTCCGCGCGAGCGAATCGTTCTGGCGCAAACACCGCAGGTATTTCAGGTCGCAGTGTTGAGAGAGGCTTTCGCCCGTGCCGATCAGGATGGTTTCACCGCGTCCGATGAGGCTGCCCTCGTCGAGCGCATGGGCCGCGACGTCTACGTCGTGCAAGGCTCCGAGCGCAACATCAAAATCACCCGTCCCGCCGACATGGAACTCGCGCATTTGTACCTCGACCAGGAGCGCCACAAATAATCATGGTCCAGAAATCCAGCTTCGAGAAATTCAACGAAGAAGCGCGCCGCTGCATCTTTATGGCCCGTCTCGCGGCCATCACCGAAAAATCAAAGAATATCGGTTTGCCCCATCTTCTCGCGGGCATTCGCAAGGAAAGCCCGGGCATATTCCGAGGCGTAAATTGGGACAAAGTTCCCTTGAAACTTGCTCGTCTTTCGCCCGAAAATCTTCACTCCGCCAGCCAAGCAACCGGGGAAATTCCCCTCGACGCGAAAGCAAAGCGCGCGCTGGCCGCGGCCGCCGACATTGCAAAGAAATTTCGTGCGGATCAAATCACGCCCGCGCATCTTCTCGCCGCGGTGCTCGCCGCCGACCGAAAGCTTCGCAAACAATTTCAGAAAGCGGGCATGGCCGAGGCTTCCGCGAAACCTGCCGGCAAGGAGCGCGCCAAATCTTCAGAACGAGCACGCATCTCGCGTTCTGGGATTGGCTACGATCTCCATCGCCTTGCCCCGAATCGCAAATTGATGATTGGCGGCATTGAAATCCCATTCGAAAAAGGCTCCGTCGGTCATTCCGATGGCGACGTCTTGAGCCACGCGATCTGCGACGCCCTCCTGGGCGCTGCCGGACTCGGCGACATCGGCACGCATTTCCCCGATACGGATCCCAAGTGGCGCGGCGTTTCGAGTCTTGTTTTTCTGCGCCAGGTTCGTCAGTATCTCGAGCGCAAGAATTGGAAGATTCGCCACATTGACGCCATCGTAGTCGCCGAACGCCCAAAGCTCGGTCCGCACTTCGCCGCTATGCGCGAGGCGCTCGCCAAAGCACTCGCCATTTCCGTTGATCAAATCAATCTGAAGGCTAAGACGCAGGAAGGCATCGGCGAAATCGGACGCGGCGAAGCCCTCGCCGCGTACGTCATCGCCACCATCGAGGGCTGAGCCATCTCGCCCAAATTTCGTTCTGTCGCCCAAAGCCCGAATCTGAAACACAGTCTAAGGAACGCGGAGCCGATTTTGAAATGAACCATCTCGTCGGAATTCACGCTGTCGAAGAAGCGCTTATCGCGGGACGTCCGCTTGACCGCCTTCTCGTGGCTCGCGGCCAGCATGGCGGACGCATTCAAAAAATTCTCGACCTCGCGCGTTCCCGTGGCGTGCCCGTGCGTTTCGAGGATCGCGCCCAACTCGATCGCGCCGCCGGCTCCGAGCATCATCAGGGCGTCATCGCCTTCACCGCCTCTCGCGAGGCCGTCGGCATCGAAGATCTTCTTGCCGGTAAAGCGCCCATACCGACACAGGATCCGACAGGTGATCAGACAAACGACCAATTGTTTGTTTTGCTCGACGGCATCGAGGATCCGCACAACGTCGGCGCAATCGTTCGCACCGCTCTTGCTGCAGGCGCTGCTGGATTAATCATCCCCGAGCGTCGCGCCGCCGGCTTGACGGAGACGGTCGCGCGCGTTTCCGCCGGTGCACTCGCGCACTTGCCCGTCGCCCGCGTAAAGAACCTCGCTCGTGCGATGGAGCAGCTCAAAGAAGCTGGATTTTGGTTGATTGGTCTCGATGAGCACGCCGAGAGAAATTACACCGAAGTGGATTACAAAGGCCGCATCGCCATCGTCATGGGCAGCGAAGGCACGGGCCTCCACGATCTCGTTCGCAAACGCTGCGATTTCCTCGTTTCTATTCCCACCGCCGGCCCGATCCGCTCCCTCAACGTCTCGGTCGCCGCCGGCGTCGTCCTCTTCGAAGCCCTCCGTCACCGCCAGAGCGGCCGTAAATGAGGAGCAGCTTCTTTGTTTACTTGTCGTACTGAATCAGTGAGAACACTTCCGTCCCACTCAGCTTTTCGCGCCCTTTCAAAAAACGCAGCTCCACTGCAAATGCTGCGCCTGTAACCTCGCCGCCCAGTTGCCGCAGGAGCTGAATCGCCGCCGCCGCCGTCCCGCCGGTGGCGAGCAAATCGTCGCAGAGCAGCACGCGTTCACCGGGCTTCACGGCATCCTGATGAATCTCCAGCTTGTCCGTACCGTATTCAAGCTGATACGTCACCTGCGCCGTTTTCCACGGCAGCTTGTTCGCCTTTCTCACCGGCACGAACCCCGCTCCCAATCGGTACGCCAGCGCCGGCGCAAAAATAAATCCCCGCGCCTCAATCCCCGCGACCACATCAATTTTTTTGCCCTCGAATTTGTCGCCGAGTCTCTCGATCAAATCGTGAAATCCCTTTTTGTCCTGCAGCAGCGTCGTCAAATCGTAAAACAAAATCCCCGCCTTCGGATAATCGGGAACTTCTCGGATCAACTTTTTCAAGTCATCCATTCGATTGATTTATCCTTTCGCTGAATCACCAAGCGCAAGTTTCGCGAACGTTATCTTCGAGGGCTATGCTCGACGGCAAAATGGTGCGCATACTTCTCTTCCACATCCGCTTCTTCGTCCGCGATTTCAGTCACGGACGCCGCTCGTGGCCCGCGTTCGAGTTCCTTTTTCAGCTCCAGAAGCTGCGTCCGCGGCCCGATGGCATACACTTCCACGCGCCCGTCGCCGAGATTTCTAACATATCCAGCCAATCCCAGGCGTACGGAAACCTTCTGGGCGAAATATCGGTAGCCCACACCCTGCACAGTTCCTGACACGTAATAAATCCTCGCAGCCTTCGCCTCTGCCAATTCTCCACTCCCGATTCGAGTTCGATGCGGATTTTATCAGACACCCTCGAATTCGCCAGCACGATTGCAAGCATGCAGCGCAGTTTGCGCAAAAGTGAAAAGCTTTGCATCCCTCGCGCGAAGTCCGGATTGCCGCCGTGGCTCGCCGATCTTACTGTTTTGTGATCAGTACTTTAGCGGCGACCTTGCCGCCATCTGTTTGGGCCATAACGTGCTACGACTACCAGAGCATTCCGCGCCCGGGAGGCGATTCCACGATGAGATTGCGCTTGGTTTGGTTCACTGTCCTTGCCCTTGCCTTACTGATTCCCGCTGGATTTGCAGTGGCGAGCCCTGCTTCGCTGCCCGGCGATCCATCCGTCATTATTAACAAGACGGCCTCCGATGCCACTCCGTTCACCGGGAGTTTCGACGTAACGCTCGTCGATGGCGGCGCGGATATCGTTTTCCAAAACACGCTCAGCGTCGACATCACCTCACTCGTCATACAATTTCAAGTGCCACTTCCGACCGGAACCAACACGTGCGCAAGCGATATTTTTTCCGCTTGCGGCTTTCAAAACGTATCATTCAATGAGGAAACCGGTCTGCTCACTGAGAACTTCGTTTTCGGCGGCGGTGATATCACGCCGGGCGAGTTGTTTTCCTTCTCAGCTGACGGCTTTTTTGGCGCGAACCCCAATGCTACGATCTCCTCCACTCCGGAGCCTGGCACAATTCTCCTTCTTCTCACAGGGGGCATTCCGCTGCTCGGCTTTGGCCGCAAACGCTGGGCGGCCAATCGCGCTGCCTAGAGTCGTCGCGCATACGCTAAATGTTTTTATAGCCTATTGAATCGTTTTTGTGTTCTATCCCCGATCGCGCAGGCAATACGGCTTCGCCGACTCTGTAACCCACTGAAAATTATAGCGTTATAAAAAGTCTGACGGAGTTAGGTTTCCGGACCCATGATTGCACTTGTTACACGGTTCTCATGTGGGCGGGGGAGCTTATGAAGTTGCGTTATACTCTATTGTTCGTTCTGGCCGTCACGCTCTCTACGGGGCTCGCCAAAGCCAACGCTGTAGATCCCTCGGTCATCTTAAACGACCCGCCTCCGCCTCTGGGTCTTTCCTCAGGTTGCCCCAAGAACACCGTCTGCTTATCCGTGCCAGTGGTCGTGCTTCCGCTAAACAACGGGGTCTTTCCTCAGATCTCATTTACGTATACGGGTCCTAATACCGATGCGTTCTATGTTGTGCTCGACGACGTGCTGCCGGGCGAAACATTTACTTGCTCCTCAAACTTCTTGTCCTGCTCACTGGTTAGCGCCAATACTTGCTCCTCAATATTATGCAATATTATTAACACCATCGTCCATTCCGACCCTGACCACGACGCCATCGCGTTTGCTTTCACCGGCACGCTCGATACTAACACCGGACTCCAGACGGCGGTGTCCGCCCCGGAACCGGGTCTCATGTGCCAGCTTCTCATCGGGATTCTGCCGCTGCTTTTTTTCGGTAGGAAATACTGGGTAGTGGACCGCTCAGCTTAGGGCCGGGTCTTCTTTTTGGCGTACTGCTTAAGTAACCCTGCGAATTCCGGATTTTTCTGTAGGTTTCCCAGATCGGGCTCTCCCGCTGCAAATTCCACCGGAAAGTGCTTTTCGAACGCCTCTCGAAGCGCCTTCAATGCGTCCGCCGGCCGGTTTAGGATGGCATCGACTTCCGCTTCAAAATAAATGTAGTTCACATTGCTCTTGTCGATGCTTCTCGCGCGCCGGATGAAATTATCCGCTTGCTGCGCTTCACCGATCTTTGCGTAGGAGAGCGCCATTTGAGCCATCGCTGACGCACTCTGCGGATTGATCTCCAACTCCTTATATCCCAGCGAAATGGCCTGCTGATAGGAAGCTCGCGCTTTATCTTGCTGTCCGGACCACCGGTACGCATCCGCCAGATTCACCACCGCCTGCGCGTCGTTCGGATTCAGCGCTACCGCTTTCTCGAACATTCCCGCGGAGTCGCGATACTGCTTCAAGTAAAAGTAGGCCATTCCGAGATTTGAATATGTCGTCCAATAAGGCTCGATTTGAAGCGCGTGCTGAAAATAGGGAATACACTCCTGATACTTGCCTTCTTGGAGATACACGTTTCCCATATTCTCGTACCCGGCGTCGATGTCCGGTTCGAGCACCGTGACCTGCCGGAAAGACTCCAGAGCCTTCGCGTAGTCTCCTAATTGAAAATACGCACCGCCGAGTCCCTCCTGATTGCCCCAATAGTAGGGATTGAGCAGAATTGCTTTTTGAAACGCCGCAATGGCCTGCGCTCCATTGCCGCTAAGCAAGTAAGCGTCTCCTAATCGCCGATAGGCTTCATCCGATGAGGGCGCCAGTGTCAGGGCGCGCCTCAGTTCGGCGACAGCCTCCGCATATTTGCCCGTCGCATTGTAAACGCTGCCCAGCGTCGTGTGAACCTCAGGCAGTTTGTCGTTTAACTGGTCAGCTTGCTGCGCCGCAGCGAGAGCCTTCTGCGTCCAGAAACTGTCCTTTTTGATTACGTACATCCGCAGGCTGGCGTCCGCTATTCCGGAGTAGGCCAGCGCGAATGACCCATCCTGTTTCAGTGCTTGGCTGAAATAGTTAAGGCCCGCCTCAATACTCTTGCTGTCGTGGCCCCGCAACGCATTGCGGCCGCGCAAATAGAGATCGTACGCGGCAACGTTATCCGTCGGCCGCGCCTCGGCCTTCGCAAGCTCCTCATTGGTTGGATTCACGTTGAGCGCGGAGACCAACTGGTTGTAAATCTGGTCTTCGAGCGTGAACAAATCGCCGGTCACACCATTGAATTCCTTGCTCCACAGCTGCTTCCCGTCAGCCACATCTTCCAGATTCACATCAATCCGGATTTTATCTCCCGAGCCTTGCAGCATTCCCTGCACCAGCAGGTTTGCGCCCAGCGCTCGAGCGATCTTCGGCAACGACTGTTTTTGATTGGCCTTTCCCGCCTCGTCCGGCGACGTGACGCGAATATCCTTTAACTGAAATAGTTTCGCCGAAAGCGCTTCTTCTATTCCTTGCGCCACATAGCCCAATTGCGACTGGTCTCCCACGATTTGTAGCGGCAGCACCGCCACGAATCGCCCGCTCGAAAGCGGTGGCACTCCCTGGGGCGGCGCCGATCCTGAACTTCCGGGCCGGTTTGGGAAAATCATGTGACGCACTGCCGGTATCGCGACCATCGCAATGAGAATCGCCATCACACCTGCCGCCGCGTACCACCACCGCTTGCCCACTTCCGGCAGCGCAATCTGCACGCTCCGGCCGGCGGGAGTCGCCCGGCCTGACTGCAGGTCCGCCAAAATTTCCTTGGCGCTCGGATATCTCCGCGCCGGATCCCGCTCCAGACATCGCAAAATCACCCGCGTCAAATTGTCGGGCAATTCAGGATTCACTTGCTTCGGGTTCGGCGGCTTTTCCTTCACGCGCCGATACATGATCTGCAGCGTCGAATCGCCTTTGAACGCCTCTTCGCCCGTGACCATCTCGTATAGAATCAATCCCAGCGCGTACAGATCCGTGCGATTGTCCACCGGTTTTGCTTCGACCTGTTCGGGAGCCATGTATTTTGGCGTTCCCAAATATTGCCCGGCGCGCGTCATTCCGGACGTGCTTGATTCGAGCGACTTCGCAAGGCCGAAATCCGAAACGTAAACGTGGTCATTCTTGCCCATCAGAACGTTTTGCGGTTTCAAATCGCGATGTACCACGCCTTCGGAATGCGCCGCATCCAGCGCTTCGCAAAGCTGTTCGGCGATTTTCTGTGCCCGCTCCGTGGGCAGCTTGCCTTCCTCGCGCAGCAGGTGATGCAGGTCCTTTCCCTCCACATAGGCCATCGAAATGAACTTCACGCCGTCGGCTTCGCCCAGGTCATGAATGCGCAGGATGTGCTTGTGGGAGATACGGCTCGCTAGCAGCAACTCTTGCTTGAAGCGCTGCATCGCATTCGCGTCCGTGGTTAATTCCGGTTGCAGCACCTTAAGCGCGACCGTGCGGTCCAGCTCTTTGTCATAGGCCTTGTAGACCCGGCCCATGCCGCCCTGCCCCAGCAGCCCCTCAATGCGGTAACGTTCCCCAAGTTCGTTGCCTGGCTCCAACACGCCGTAAACGCCAACCGAAGAACGAGGACCGGTCCGGGATGCCGCAGCCGATCCACGCGCACTGGAAGCGGCTCGCGAGGGGCTCTTTGGCGTCGGTGAACTGCCTTCTTTTTCTGACCCAAACGTCGGCATCGACGAATCCAGCGTCTCGTCCGCGTCGATTTGCAAATCGAACGAAGAGCCACACTTCGTGCACGCGGAAATTTCGTCGGCATTTTCTGTCCGGCAATGGGGACAGATCATGAATTGACCCGCTCTTTCCTGTGGCTCGTAAGGGTTTCGAGATTATGACCCAGCTCCTCGGCCGCCGCAAGCAACCTGATGTTTATCCGCGCGGCCGGTGCTGTGGCGCGCGTCCGCTGGCTCAGTCTGTCGGCCGGTCTGACGTTATGGGCTTTGGGCATTTGAAAATCGAACGGAAATCCGATAGTAATAGTGAAGTATTGGCGAATGCGGTTTTTTCAACAACGCCAGCCGGTGCTGAATCGACGATCGCAACACCGCGTTTCCGCATCTAAGTGAGGGAAATGACTAAGCAGCGACTGCTGACGGATTCGGTTCTTTCAGCGCTGGTGGTTTTTGTGAGCATTCTTGCGGCCAGCTCCGCGCTGGCGCAAACCGCTGGCCCCATCAAGCCTCCGCCGGACTTCAAGGTGAAGAGCCTGCCTGCTAAACCCAATCCCGGCGCGCCTCCGCTTCCCGCCGACGAAATCATTCATCGCTTCACCCAAAATGAAGATCTGATCAAGAAAGCTTACGAAGCGGGCACGATCGATCAGACGATCAAAGTGGAAGAGCTCGCGAACCAGGGCGGCGAGTTTACATTCACCGGTCTGGAATACGCCAAGCCCGACGGCCAGCGCTACGAGCGCGTCGTCAAGCCTCCGGTGTCCACTTTGCACTTCACCGAATTTTCACTCGAGGATGTGAAAACCCTGGCCGGCTTTCCGCTTTTCTTCCTGACGACCGGCCAGCTGGCCCTCTATAAACTTTCCTACGAAGGTCAGGAAAAACTCGATCAACTGAATACGTTCATTTTTCGCGTTCAGCCGAAAACACTCGGCCACAAGCCGCTATTCGATGGCGTCATCTGGATCGACAATCAGGATTTCGCCATCGTCAAAAGTTACGGCCAATTCGTCACCGACGCCGGCAACGCCCCCAACGGATTCCCATTTAGCATGTTTGAGACCTATCGCGAAAATCTCGTCGGCCATCTGTGGTTTCCCACGTATATTCGCTCCGATGGCGACGTGAAAACTCCGAAGGGCGACGTACCGATTCGCCTGGTTGTCCGCTCCACGGATTTCAAAGCGCAGGCGTCGTCCGTTCCATTGCCGGTCCCGCCAAAGCTCGCTAAGCAGCCCGCGCAAAATTAATCACGTTCGGCGGTTTTTGCCGGCACGATCACGCCGGGCAAATCCAAGATCGATTCAAGAAGCACATCCGGCCGCGCCGCCCGCATTCGCCGCGCGCTGGGGAACGGCCCGATGACGCCAATCGAGCGCACTCGGGCCCGCCGAGCCATTTCTACATCTTCCGGAGCGTCCCCCACATAAACGCAATCGTGCGCCCTGAGTTTCATGCTGCGCATTGCGCATCTGAGCGGTGCGGGATGCGGTTTGCGGCGCGGCGCATCTTCGGCGCAAATGCATATGCCAAAAAGCGCGGTGAATTCAAATTGATTCAACTGCCGCCGCACGCGTTTTGCATCGCCGCTCGTCACCAGCCCCATCACAAAATCGCGCCGCAGCTTCGCAAGCATTTTTCGCACGCCGGGCAGCAGTCTCGGATTTTCCTTCTGATACGCGCGGCCCCAGAGCTTGTCGGCCAGCCCCCACTTGTCGCGGGGAATTCGCGCGGCTTCGTACACTCGATACCAATCGGGAGAATAATGCCGCGCCAAATCGCGCGCGGTCCAGGGTATCTCGAGCGCGCGAAACATCGCCTCGTACGCCCGGGCATCCGCGCGAAAGGAATCGAGCAGTGTTCCATCCCAATCGAACAGGATCGCGCGCGCGCAAATACGCTGTGGCTTCACCTAGGGAGAGAATCGCAGGAAATTCGTGCCGAACTTTTAGTGCGCCTCGTAGGCCAGCGGAATCCGGTCGTCGCGTTGAAAATCGATATCGTCAAACGACGCCGCAAATCCGTTCCATCCAGGGACTTCGCAGAGGTCGATGCGCACCACGTGCGCCGCTGTGCGCAATCGCACGCTGCCGCGGCCCTGCGGGCGTTCCACCAGCGCCACTTCCAACTCAATCGCGGTGCCCGGCTCAATCACTCGCGGAGCCAAAAAATAAATTCCCGTCGAGCTTATGTTTTTTGTCACCAGAGTCACAGGCAGCGCCTCCGCGCGCCCGCCGATGCTGGTCAATTGCAGCGGCAAACAGAGGCAGGCCCTGGGACAGCGGCGCCGGTCTTCGGCCACACCAATGGCGTGCGTCGGGACGCGCATGAATTTTCGGGCTTGCGGGATTTCGTGAGTATTTTCTGCGGGAGATGGAACCGGGCCGGACGACAACTGTCGCTTCAGTTTTGAAATCGCCCCCATCAATGACCCCCCCAAGCCAGCAGTTGCTTTTGCTGGGTAAGGCAATATGCATCGGCCAGCCACGAGCGTCAACACTGTCAATAGGCCCCGTGTCCTGTAGTTCAACAATAGCACCCTACGCTCGATCGCGCCGGATGGCCTTGCCCGGCGTCCCGCTTTGAATGCAAGAATCGGATAGATATCGCCGCGCGACTGGACTATTTTTATCTCCGCATTCAATATCGTAGGAGCTCAAACAAAGCTCGCGAATCTGAAAATGGCACAAGTGCACAAAACGAATCGCATCGACATTCCCGGTTACTGGCGCGCCGTGCAAACGCGCCGCTCCGCCGCCGACGGCACATTCGTCTACGCCGTGCGCTCAACGAAAATTTATTGCCGCCCTTCGTGCCCGTCGAAGCGCCCGCATCGCGATCGCGTTGTTTTTTTTCACCTGCCCGCGGACGCCGAACGCGCCGGATACCGCCCGTGCCGCCGCTGCCGACCGCAACTCGCGTCATTCTCGCAAAACGGAAGCGTCGCCGCGCGCCAGGTGCTCGAAATTTGCCGCGGCATCGAACAGGCGCTCGCCTCCGATCCCGAGAAAAAACTCACGCTTCGCGAACTCGGCCGCGCGTTCCAACTGAGCGCGCACAAAATGGAGCGCCTGTTCCAAAAAACTCTCGGCATCACGCCAAAGCAATTCACGGACGCGCAACGCATGGCACAACTGAAATCGCAGCTTCGCAAAGGAGACAAAGTGACCACCGCAATGTACGACGCAGGCTACGGCTCCAGCAGTCGCCTCTACGAACGCGCCCCCGCGCAAATGGGCATGACTCCGGCCACCTACCGCCGCGGAGGCGCCGGCATGCTCATCCATTACACGATCGTCCCATGCCCGCTCGGACGCATCCTCGTCGCCGCCACGCGACGCGGCGTCAGCGCCGTCTATCTTGGCAATTCCGACGCCCGCTCGGACGCGCGCCTGGAAGACGCTCTTGCGCAGGAATACCCGCAAGCCGAAATCCATCGCGACTCAAAGGATCTGGGCCAGTGGGTCCGCGAAATCCTCCGCCACCTGCGCGGCCAGGAGCCGCATATCGACCTGCCTCTCGACGTGCAGGCCACCGCCTTCCAGCGCCGCGTCTGGGACGAGCTTCGCCGCATCCCCTATGGCGCCACGCGCTCTTACACGGAGGTCGCCCGCGCCATCGGCAAGCCCAGAGCGATTCGCGCCGTCGCTCGCGCCTGCGCCACGAATCCTGTTTCGATCGTCGTTCCTTGCCATCGCGTCGTCCGCCAGGACGGCAACCTGGCCGGCTACCGCTGGGGCCTGGAACGCAAGAACGCTTTGCTCAAGCAGGAAAGACACCTCGCCCGCGCCGCAAAGTAGCGCTTCTGCCTCGCCGCCTTTACGGGTGCCTCGACCAATGCGCTTCGCTTGGACTCCTGATTGGTGGGCTCGACAATGTTTCGACTTCGGTCTTCAAGAGCGACTCGCTCACTGTTGAAGCTGTCTGTGGTTAGGCCGTATTTGATTGACCACCCGTGAGCGCAAGCCTCGCCTTCAGGGCGGGGTAAGCGATTGCTTTGGGTGTTTTTTGTTGCATCATCGAGACTCCTTAATCGGACTACCGCGGGGCACGCGGAAAGTAACGCGCTTGGAGATACGAGCCGCTGAAGGTAAGGCGCTCGGCCGGCGAACCCCCCGAAGCCATCTCGCAAAACCAGCGAGAGGCAGTAGGAATCCTCTCCCTTAAGGGAGAGGAGGATGTCAAGACGAGAGGATTGCCCGAAAGTCGGAACTGCCGGGGCTCATACCGATGGCCTCGGCAGTTTCTATGGGCGCCAGAGGCTGTAGCACACAGCAAGCCCTCTTGTCCCATGGGCAAGACCGTGCCAACGGGATAATTCCTGGCGTTCAACGTGAACCATCGCAGAATCTGCCATTTGATTGCCATTTGATTGTCGCGAAGAAGGTTCGCTGCACGCGCAGCCATATTGAAAGATCTTTGGTCGCTTTACATTTTTCTTGGTCGGTTGATGAAATCCTGTCTCGACCTCCAGCGGCGGTCTTCGCCACCCACAATTTCTCGGAAGAGGATTGGTTTAGGGGAGCTTTGGTAGAAAACGAGGATTACGCGGCGGGGCGGATTTTTTGCGTACCTTTGGGCCAGCGCGGCTTGAAGCGCGAGTCGGGAATGCGCGCGTTACGCGAAATGTTGGAGTAGCGGACGATGAAATAATCGTCCGTGCCCGTTTCGAAGAATTTCTGCTGAATCGGCTCCCACGAAGATTCGTCCAGCCACAGATGAATTTTCGAGACTTGGTTGCGCACCTGCGCCGACTTTGGCGTCAGCTCCAGCAACGCCGTCTTGTGATGATCGAGCACCGGCTCGCCGAGCAGCGTGATCAGAAATCCTTTTCGCAATTCGTGGCCGGAAGAGCCGAATCCCAGCAGCAGGAACTGGTCCACGAGTTCGCGATGCTTTCCCAGGTTGTATTCTTCCACGCGCTGCAATCCGGGATTGTAAATATAAAGTGTGTCGCCCGCGCGCAAAATCGTCCGTGGGTCCGGAGTTTTCACTTCCAGGCGCATTTTGTCGCCGTGGACCCAAATCTCGCCAGTCTCGGTGGACTTCACGTTGACGACAACGGTGAACTTGGTCCGCTCGATGTCGGCGGTAAGGCTGTGAAAATCCTTTGCTTCGGTATCGAGCTCGCGCAACACGGCATCGAGTGGCATCGCGGTATGTGCCTGCGGGCGCGCCGATCGACCGGCGGGCGCAAGAGCCACGGTGGGGGACGTCCCAGCGATGGCGAGCGCGGCCGCGAAAAAGATCCACGCGCATCTGCGAAGCGAAAGCATTGTCACCTGAAGTGTCGCCTGAAATTTCGGCAGCGCAACGTTTGCAATCATAGCATAGCGACGGGATTGCCACGCCAGGATCGCGCTTCTGTTGCGTATGTGTATGCGAAACAGGAACGGGCAGGTTTCTAGTGCGCTAGTGTGTCACTTCGACTTGATAATACAGAATGGAATTATCCGCGCCGCGGATGGGTTCGATGCTGCGAATCTGAAACGTCTGCTCCTTCAATTCGTCCACGGATTGACTGAGAATTTCATGCGTCCTACGTTCGAGTGCCGGGCCCCTGTCTTTTTCCTGCGAAGCTGTCGAGGCGGGGAAAAGTTTCGAGTCGATGCGGTAGGTCTCCGTGCGCGCGGATTGATCCCGCGCGATGAGCATTACTCCGGAATCGCCCGCACCGTTCACTTGCGGCTCGTCATGAAACCATTTTCCCGGCGTGAACAGCACGAACAACACAATGAGAACCACCATCAAGTCGTAAGGCCAGCTTCCGCGCTCGTACGGCCAAAAAATCGTATTGACCAAGCCGCGCCACAGTTTCCGCATTTTAATTCGCGCTCGCGCCGTCGACCACCAGGCCGTCGCGCATGTGCAGCACGCGGTTTCCGTACGCCGCCGCCTCGGGATTATGAGTGATCATCACAATCGTTTGTCCCAGATCTTTGTTCAGTTGGCGCAGCAGGCCCAAAACGTTTTCAGAATTTTTCGTGTCGAGATTCCCCGTAGGCTCATCCGCCAGCACGATTTTGGGTTCGTTAATAATGGCGCGCGCGATGGCGACGCGCTGCTGCTCTCCGCCGGAGAGTTCCGAAGGCCGGTGACTCAGCCGATCGGTCAGCCCGAGCATGCGCGTCACCACGTCGAAGCGGTGAGGGTCGAAACCATCACCGTGGATGTGTTGTGCGAGCGCGATGTTTCCCTTGGCGTTGAGTGTTGGCAGCAGATTAAAACGCTGGAAGACGAAGCCGACCTTGTGCCGCCGCAGCTGCGTGCGTCCTGCATCGCCGAGGGCGGCCAGATCGTTGCCATCGAGCAGCACCGTTCCACGCGTCGCCTGCGACAATCCGCCGATCACGTGCAGCAGCGTCGACTTGCCACATCCGGAAGGTCCCATCACGGAAACAAATTCACCCGGATACACGTCAACGTTGACGCCGCGCAGTGCCGCAACGTCCAGCCTTCCGGCGCGAAATATTTTCCAGAGATTCTCAGTTTTAAGTATCGGCTCCAACGCTGCTCCACGGCAGGAGATTTTTGCTTTTGTGGGTAAAGTTAATTCTATGCGCGAATCGCATATCTGCATAGCGGCATCGCATGGGGGCAATTTATTCCGGGAACTATTCGTAGGCGAGCGCCTCGACGGGATCCTTCCGGCTCGCAATCCACGCCGGGTAGGAAGCGCCGACCCAGCCGCCAATCATGGCAATGGCCGCTGCGCGCAGCAACCACAACGGCGCCACCACAATCGTGAGTGTGGGAAATGCAGCGAGGAACAGCCAGCGCACGGTATAGCTCATCGCCACTCCCAGGAGAATTCCGGCGAGGCACAGCGCGGTGGTTTCGCTGAGAATCACGCGCACAATATATCCCCGCGAAGCACCCAGCGATTTCAGCACGCCGATTTCACGCGTGCGCTCGATGATAGTGGTGTACATCGAGAGCAGAATCACAAGGAAACCAATTCCCGCCGCCAGCATGATCATCGAGCGAATGAATGTTTGCAGGCCGGGGAGATTCGACGAAGTCATCAGCGACAAATAATCGCGCAACGGGCGCACTTCGTAATGCGGCAGCAGCTGGCTGATTGCGCCGATCACTTTCGTTGTTTGTTCCGGGTGATCGCAGCGGATGAAAAACACAGAGGCTTTGTCGCGCGCTCCCGACAATTCCTGCAGCGTGGACATCAGCACAAACAGCCGTGCGCCTTTTCCATGCTCGACAATTCCCGCAACGTGAAAATCGTGGCCGAGTATGTGGAGCGTCTGGCCAACTTTTACTTTACGGCCCTTGGCGTACCAGTCGTCCACGAGAATATCGTTCGCGTCCTGCAAATCGTGGCCGTCGTGAAACACAAATCCGCCAGAAACCTCACGGAAACTTTCCGGATCGATTCCGTAGATGATGTCGAGACCGTTTGTGGAATTAAATTGGAGCAGCACGGGCGCGACGGCACGGACATTCTTTATTTGCGCAAGCTTCTGACCGATTTCAATCGGCATCGGCGCGCCGCTGAAGGCCATGAATATGGATGCGGATGGCGGTTGCACCATAATATCCGCGCCAATTCCTTCAATTCGTTTGGCTGTGTCGGAGAGCATGCCGCTGGTCAGCCCGACCACGATCAAAACGAGGGTCACTTCGATGGCCACGGCAATGATGGTGATGCACGTTCGAATCGGACGGTACATCACGTTTCGCAAAATCATGTGGCGGATCAAGGCTGATTCCTGTCGCCGAGCTGAACGAGTTCGGTTCCCGGCGGTTGCGCGAGTTGAAATTTACCGCTCGCGATGGGCTGATTCAACGTCAATTGCGTGATTTGAATATCGAGCTGATACTCATCCTGTGGCCGCGCGAGCGAAATAGTTTTCGGATAATTCACGCCACCGTCGGACTGCCAATTGCCTGTGCGAATGTCAGAAACCAACTTGCCTCCGCGGCTATAGATTTGGATGCGCGCAATCTGCAAACTCGCGCGGTCAAACCATATTTTACGGTCTAACTCCCATCCTTGCGCACCGCTCGCCGCCACTGTCAGCACATAATACCGGAACGGAAGCCTATCTGCTTCCTCAAGAAGCACATTTTCGTTTTGCGGAATTGGCGGCCAGATCAAAGCTTCGAAAAGATGCTGCGGGCGGAGATTCTCAATCGGCTTGGCCGCATTGCGTTGCAAATTCGTGGGACCTGTGATGAATTTGTTTTTTGAGGGAATGTAAATCCGGAACGTCTGGCCGTCGCTGGCCATGTCGAAGATGTCTTTTGCCACGACGGGCGCTTGGCCAATCACGCGGATTGAGGCCGGCCGGGCCGCGAGGATGTATCCGTTAACTTCATGGTATTGCTCGATGACGCCGCTCAACGCGGATCCGGCCGCCGGAGACAGGCGCACCGAAGCGTTGAGGGTTTCGACGGCGGAAGCTTCGCGGTTGTAGAGCGCAACTAGCTCGGATTCTGTCGCGTGCTTTGCCGGCTGAATCGTCGCCGGAACGGTAACCGTTTTCTTGCTGATTGCGCATCCCCCGGATAACAGAAGTGCCGAGCCTAGCGCCAGCACACTTCGAATAGGACGAATCCTCAGTGAACTCCCCCTTTGGACGGCAAAACCACGAATCTAGCAGCCGGGATTGGGAGTGTCAACGAAGGTGAGCCGGTGGTTTCCGGTTATGCCGTCATCCGAGAACCAGCCATGAGCCTTGCGAGAGTGATCGAGGAACCAAAGGAAGCCACCGGCAACCGTAAGCTTTCTCTGAAATTTGTTCAGGCGGGGAGCGGCAGGCTCTGCGGTTGCGGCGTTGCGGAGGCCATGGAAACGAGGAGGGTCCTCAGCCGGGAACGGTCTTCAAGATCCATGCCGACCATTTCCACGCCGGCTCGATTGGGCTGCGCAAACCTGACCAGAACGTCCAAGTGAATCGGATGTTTGCCGGACGAAATCTGAAGATTGGCCGGCGTTCCCACAGACAGCTGAAAGTCTCCGCTGAGCAAGCCGCCTTCAAGACTGAGGATTTCGACAGCCGGCTGATAGGTGCCACGTTTCGATTGGATGACGGCGGGAACGGGCTGAGTCATCTTGATGCGCGGATAGCGGCGATAGCGTACGAAGTCGCGGTCGCGGCGCGCGTCAAGAGGCGCGAGGCTGAGCATGTGAGGATCCAGGCCGGATTCGGCGAGCAAGTTCCGTGCGTGCTCGGGTTCGAGTTTCTCGAGCGCCTGGGCCGCGGCGAGGCGCATCTCGTTGGGATAGGCCCAGCGCCAGGCGCGACGCCCTTCGATAAAACGCATGAGGTGAATGGCGGTGTCGGGTGCGCGAAGGCGGCCGAGAGCCTCAATGGCCTTGACACGCAAAAATTCGGAGCTGTTCTTGAGGAGATGGCCTTCGGCGAGACGCACCAAGTCGGGGGCGACGCTGGCATCGCCACACATTCCGATTTCATCGAGAGCCATCGGCAAAATCATTTGGTCCATGCGTTCGACGATGCTCATCAACATTCGGCCGCGCTCGGGAGCGGCAGCGATCGAAAGCTGGCGCAAAGCTTCGTCATGCGTAGCGCTCTGTCCCACCTGTATTTTCCCCGGCAACAATTCCTGCGCGCAAGCAGGATCGATGCGGCTCAACAGGCCCAAGACACGAATGCCATTCGCCGGAGGGGCGTTTTCGAGCGTTTGACACAAATGGTCTTGAGCTGGTTTGCCCAGCGCGCGCGCCATTGCGACCACTTGCTCGCGTTCGCCGGAACGCGTGACGCGCATCAGGCGGCTGGCGAGCTGTTCGGCGGCGGCGTGCGGCACATGGCGCAACACTTCGATTAATTCCGTGCGCAGGACTCCGCTCTTCAGTCCTTTTTCGATGAACCCCGGGATGCGGTTTTTGATCCCGATGCGCGGACGCAGAGTGTGCGCCGAATCAGGCTGCGACTTGTCCAGGATTGCCAGGGTGTCAAACGCCTGGCGGAGCGCTGGAAGCAGAGTCTGCTCGGCGGCGACCTGGCTGAAGCGCACGAATGCAACGTTGAGCAATTCCCGCGCTTCCAAATCACGTTCAACGGCTAACTGTTCGCCGAGCGTCCGCACAGCTTCGTGCAAACGCTGGCCGGATGCGCGCGCGTATTGTTCGGCCATCTGCGTGAGTCCGATGGCGGATTTTTTCCGCGCTTCTGGTTCGCGATCGCGTACACATTTCACATACTGCGTCAGGATCTTATCCGCGGCGGCGAAGTCGGGATTGCGAAAGAGAGTATCGACTGACTGCTGCACGCACTCCGGCGGCACGCACCAACTCTCCGACGAGAGCAGAACAGTTTGCTTTTCGGATTCCGGAAGGGAGGACCAAAAACGGCGGTCGAGAGCATCCGCGGGAATTTCGGCATGAAAGTTCGGCGAATTGCCAACCTTTGACGTCTTGCGTTCGCGCGCGCGGCGAATCTCGCGCAGGGGCGCGAGCGGGACGGCGAAGGTTTCCAGCAATGGCCGCACGGCACTCACTTTCAGATTGCCATGCTGGAAGCTTTCGAGCGTGTAACGAACGGCGAGACCTTCGGCAACGTGAAAAATTGCAGCGGCGTCCAATTTTTGTGAAGGCTGCGCGGCGTGCATCTCCGCAATGGCTTCGCGCAGGGCCGCACGCGAAGAAGCGGGAAGATTTACGATGCGCTGCTTCCATTCAGAAGCATCGGCAGCGCCGGGATGCTTGGGTTTATGCGCGGCCTTGCCCAAATTCGCGGTGAACTGCAACAGCGTTCGCATGTCTTCTTCTGAGTGCGTATAGGCAAGTGAATGGTTCGCGGACAGGTGAACTGTGCCGAGAAGCTCTTCTCCGAAATGATAACCGGAACTTGAGCCGTTTCCGGAGTGCTCGGCTGCGGCAATCAGTGCGATGAGTTCTCCGGAGTCATGCAGGAAGTCGTGCGGATCTTCCGCGGGATGGACGGGAATTCGCACGGAGACATCGGAGGCCGCGGATTTAGCGTCGCCGGTGATAAAGCGAAGCTGATTGACGCGAATGCCAGAATCGGAACCGTCGCCCAAAGCAGCGTTCAAGCGCTTGGCAAGATGCGACGGCTTGAACGACGCCGCCGAAAACGTCTTCACGAAGCGCGCGAAGGAATCGCGGCTGAGCCCAGGAGTGAAAGCGATGCTGGCGATATTGGCTTTTGTGAGCAATTGCGCAAGGCTGTGTTCGGCAGCCGTGGATTCGACCAGAACGCCGTCGATTAGAAGTTCTGTCCCGGAGATTCCCAGAAGAACCCCGGTAGGTCCGCCCGCGTCGAGCGCGGCGTATAAATCGTTCCAGGCGTATTCCATTTGGGCTGTGGTGCGGGCGTGGTGCAAACCGTAGAGGCGAGCGAACTTCAACAGTAGGTTCAAGCTATGAACGAAAGTCCCCGTAACGGGACTCAAAGTATCGCTAGGGCTGGGCATCCGGACCTCGGAATCTCTGGTTAATATGGTGCGCGTCCGCTCGGCCTATTGGAAATGGTACCGGGGTACTAGTTGTTCATTCAGATAAGTGCCGCAGAGTGGCGCGGATCAGACTGATTACAGAGACAATGCGGGACGTCTCAAGCTGCGACGCGGACTTCGACTTTCAGGTTCGAGAGGACTGGACGGGCGCGGCGGACAATTTCGCTGGCCCAAAGCTGATTGCTTAGCACCACAACCGAGCCATTTTCCAGGTCACAAACAGCGCAGAAAAAATATGAGGGGTAAGCCGTATGGTAGGCGTCGACACCCCGGCGCGACAGTTCGTTTTCCAAGCCGGATTCTCCTGTTTCGACCGGGCCGCCCGCGCGCATGCCAAAGGTTTCGCGTTCAAATCGTTCGAGGAGCGGCGCGAGGGCTTCGGCACTGAGAGAAGAAAGCACAATTGAGCGTTTGGAGGCCTCTCGGTAAGCGATTTTGTGCGCGTCGCAGAATTCCCGAAGCGGCTCGAGGTGGCTGAAGAAGTCGAGCGACCATTTTTGTGCGCCAGCGATCGCTGGAAGCACGCGGCTCCAGATTTGCGCTGCCTCGGCTCCGCGCATCGGCTCGCGGTCTGGGCCTTCGATTTCGACCAATTCGATGCCCACGGCCTTGACGTCGGATCCCAAGTCCAGCGGTTCGACTTCCAGAACAGCCATTGATTGAACCTCTATTCAATTTCAGCGTTCGCGACGTCATCCGCGTTGCGCTGTGGGAAGCGCTGCCGAAATTCAGGCGTTTGCTTGCGAATTTCGAGCCAGTCGAAAAATGCGTCAGGCTGTTCGAGCCAAACCGCGAACCATCGCGAGACCTCTTCTTTTTCTCCGCGCTTCGCCGCATCGACTTTATGATTGCGGGCGATCATTTCGGCACGGCGCCGGCCGAGACGCGCGACCTCAAGGACGCGTGCCTCGGCTGCTCGTTCGCCCTCCGTTTCGAATTTGCGCAGCAGTTCGTCGAGCCGCACGAGGCACATTTCCGCATCTTCGAGCGTTGAGAAATGGAGCAAGTCGCGAAATTCTTCTTCGTAGCGGCCCCGCGTATCGCTGTGCGCGGAAAGTACGACGCGCATTCCAGCCTCGGCGAGAACGGTGGCGATATACTCGGCGGAAGTTTTTCCATGTTCACCCTTGTCGGCGATCAATCTGCGGCGAATCTGCTCGATTTCCGCCGGTGTGAACATCACTGCTTTCAGCTCGCGCGCCGCGCACAAAATCATTTGCTTTTTTGCGGGCGCTTTGGCTTGCGTCATGGACGGCTCCGCGGTTTCTTTTTTAAGACACGTTTGTGTTTTGCACGCCGATTGGATGCAGGTTTCTTGTGCTGCGGCACCGGGGGCGGTTCGGCGGGCAAACCCTGAAGCAGGCGGCGGTAGCGGGCCACATTGCGATTATGCTCCTCGAGGGTGCTGCTGAAGAAATGGCCGCCCGAATCGTTGGCGACGAAATAGAGATACTTGGTGTGAGCCGGATCGATAACAGCGCGCAAAGATGCATCGCCTGGGTTGGCGATAGGCCCGGGCGGAAGGCCGCGGTGTAAGTATGTGTTGTAAGGCGAAGCGACGCGCAGGTCTTCAGGAGTCACCTTGAGAGTGGGCTTGCCTGCAAGATCGAGCGCGTACTGCACTGTGGGATCGCACTGAAGTGGCACACCGAGCTTCAGACGATTATAGAACACGCTGGCGACCATCGGGCGCTCCTGCGGCTGCGGTGTTTCGCGCTCGACGAGCGATGCCAGGGTGACGATTTGTTCGGGAGAAAGAGGCGCGACAGGCGAATCGTTCCCCGTTGCGGCGGAACGGTCCGACATAACTGGATCCGGGGTGGCCGTTGCGGGAGCGATGGCTTGTAGTTTGCTCCATTCTTCGCGGAACTGGTGCACCATGGTTGCGGCGATTTCTTCGGGTGTTGCGTTGCGCGAAAATTGATACGTCGAAGGGAACAAGAATCCTTCGAGACTGGGCGCGCGCGGCGCAATATCGCGCACCGGCGAGGGATCGCGCGCCACGCGCAAAAAATCCTCCTTGGTGGCCAAACCCTGCCGCGCGAGTTCGTTGGCGATATCGAACATGGTCCAGCCTTCCGGCACGACAACGGTGTGAACGAAAATGTGGCCGCCGGCGATTTGTTCAAAAACTTGACGCGGAGTCATGGGCCGATTGAAAAGGTATTCCCCCGCCTGTAAGACGCGGCGCCGATGGCGAAGGCTGAGAGCAATGAACGCGACGCGGCTATGAATCACGCCATTTTGCTCGAGGAGGCTGGCGATATTCCAGCGCGGCGTGCCGCGAGGAATATCGACAAAAATCTGCGCCTGCGAATATCCGCGGTAGGGACGCGAGAGCTCACCTTGGAGCCAGACGCCGAGCGCGCCTGCGAGTACGAGTACTATGATGATTACGATTGCTGCCCGGCGCATCGTGATTTAGTCCTTTTCCTTTACAGATTCGGGTTGGCGATTTTCTTCGAGATAGTCACGCAAAAGTATCGCGGCGGCCACGGAATCGACGTACCTTTTTGTGCGCGGGCGGGCGACATTTCCCTTCAGAGTTTGTTCCGCATCCCAGCTTGTTAGTCTTTCATCTCTCAGCTCGACCGGCAAGCCGAGTTCTTTCTTGATGCGCACGGCAAAACGCGAGGCTTCTTCAGCCATTTCCCCGGAGTGCCCGGCGAGATGCAAAGGCAAGCCAACGATGATCCGACTGATCTTGTATTTCCGCGCGATGTCCCGGAGGAGACGGATGCCTTGCTGACGATTTTTTCTTTCGAGCGTAGGAAGAGGCGCCGCGGTGATTCCCAGCTCATCGGAGACGGCGAGGCCGATGCGGCGGCGGCCGTAATCGATCGCCAGGATGCGCGCGGGCGCCGGCTCAGGAGGGACTGAGGAGTTTGGCTGGGAGGAAGCCATGCACCAATATTATAGCCCGCATAGGACGGCGCCTGGAAAATCACGCATTCGTGGGTTACAAGCCAGACATGCGGCGAATCAGCGCAGAGCGCGGCTCACGGTTGGCGTCCGCGCTTGCCATCGACCCACATTGGCCAGAAACCGGTCTCCTTCATTTCTTTTTCGAGACCGGTGTTGCTCATCAGTTGTTCGATCTGCTTGCGAGATTGGCGCACGCCCAGCCGCTGCGGCAGGTCTGCGACCGCGTATGCCGTAACCGCCGCAATGGCTTCATTGCGCTTGAGCTGAGCGAAATCGACTTTGTCGTAGGTATCGGAAGCGGCGTGGTAATTCGTCATATAGTCGTCAGGTTCTTGATTGGCGACGAGCGTCGGCACGCCTTCGAGCAGGAAATCAAAATTGTCCGTGCCTATGTCGGCGTCGAACGTATTGTCGAATGGACCAAACGATGCGAGGGGGCTGAGGGCTTGCGCAACATTTGCGGCAATGTCTTTTCGACCGCCTAGAGAATAACCCGTGATCTTGCCGTCGCCCGAATCAAAAATGATTGCCGCGTCCATGTGATCGAGCTCTTGACGATGCGCGAACGCATACGCCCACGAGCCCAGCATGCCCTGCTCTTCACCCGTGAAAAGCACGAAACGAATCGAGCGCCTGGGAATGGAGCCGGAAGCGCGAATGGCGCGCGCCGCGTCAATCACCATCGCTGCGTTGCAGCCATCGTCGAGCGCGCCCGTGCCCAGATCCCACGAATCGAGGTGCGCGCCGAGAATCACGAATTCGTTCGGTTTCTCGCTGCCGCGAATTTCGGCAACAACGTTTTCGGAGGGTGCGCGTTCCGTAATCTTGTTGGGCATGTCGAGATGAACTTTCACCGGCTGGCCCGCTGCGATGAAGCGCGCCATGCGCATGGCATCTTCGCGCGCGAGGACCGCCTGAGGCAGACGCTCGAGCTCGCCGGTGAGCGAGAGATTGTGGCGATAGAGCAGCATGTAGGGGCGCGTCGACATCCAGAAGATGGCCACGGCGCCTGCGTTTACAGCGCGGTCAATCATGGCAGGCTCGAAATAATACTCGTTCATCAAATCGTCCCAGGTTTTCAGGACGTTTGTATGGACGAGCACGATGGCGCCTTTCGCCGACTCACCGGCATGCTTGAATCCGGCATCGTCGCCCATTCCGACGTCCACCACGTTTGCCGTGAGACCGCCCGGCGGCGTGGGAGGCGACCAGCCAATCGAAACGAGGCGCACGGGAAACGGCCGGGGAGCGAGAACGTGGAGACGGGTATGACCCTCCGACCAGCCCACAGGCACGGTGAAATTTTCCGTAAGCACCTGGTCAACGCCGGCGGCGCGAAACGCGTGCACGGCCCAATCGATGGCCTTTTCCGCAGCAGGAGTACCCGTAACGCGGCCGCCAACAACATCGGTCAATTGGCGCAGGCTGCTTTCAAGCGCAGAAGGGCCAAGAGCTTTCTTGATGATGTCCGGGGCGACCTCGGCACACGGCTTATTGATGACGCACGCGCCCGTTCCTTGGGGCATTTTAGGTTCGAGCGGCTTGGGTGCCGGCGGAAATTGAGCAGCGGCGGCGGACGCAAGAATCGCCACACCAAGCAAAACCGATGCGGGAAAATGTGCGATGCGGCGGGACATCATCCGATATTCCTCCAGGTCTCGCGAAACTGATTCGTTCATCTTAACGGCATGCCGCGATGATTCCCAACGCGTTTCCCCATCATGCACGCGCGCGACTAGCGGCGGCAATGGCGTCGGCTATTTTGGCGACTTGCGCCATTTCGGCAACATCATGGACGCGAACGATGTGCGCGCAGCCGAAGATGCTGGCCGCGACCGTTGCGGCGGTGCCCCAGATGCGCTCTTCTGCTGCGACATTGCCGAGAGTGTGGCCGATGAATGCCTTTCGCGATGTGCCGACAAGCAACGGATAACCCAAGCGCGCGAGTTCGGGCAAACGTGCCAGTAGTTCGAAATTTTGCGCGTAGTTTTTGCCGAAGCCGATGCCGGGGTCGAGAACAATTTGAGATTTGGCGATTCCGAAGCGCTTCGCGCGCGCCAATGCTTCGCGTAAGCCGTGCGTCACATCGCGCAGAACGTTGCGCGCGAACGGTCCTTGTTGCATGGTTCGCGGCGCGCCGCGCATGTGCGTCAGGATTATCGGCAGGCGATGCCTGCGGGCGACTTTCGCGAGTTCCGGATCAGAACGCAGGGCGCTGACATCATTAATGATTTCGGCGCCGGCCTGGGCTGCAGCCTCGGCGACTTCCGCCTTTTGGGTGTCAATGGAAATGGGAATTGTCAGCCGCCCGCGCAGTTGATTGAGCACCGGCAGAATGCGATCGAGTTCTTGCTGAGCGGAAACGCAGCGCGAGCCGGGCCGCGTGGATTCGCCGCCGATGTCGAGGATATCCGCGCCGGCACGTTCCATTTGAAACGCGTGCTCGATGGCCCGGCCCCCATCGAGAAATTGGCCTCCATCGGAGAAGCTGTCGGGTGTGACATTAAGGATGCCCATGATGAGCGTGCGCTCGCCGAGCGCGAGCTTGCGGGATGGCAAGCGCAATGTGAACGTCTTGCGGCGAATCATGGCACTGATTAAAACACAATCGTCGCCGCGGGCGGAAATCCGGGGCGAAGAAGATGTGCCGGACAATTCTGCAAGTTTGGGCGAATTGTTCGGAAATGAAATTATTGCGAATCGGCGGGCGCATAGTACGAGGTGCGATGAACAACACGCACGCTGCCGTGCCCGGAGACTTCCACGCGAAGCGAATGCCAACCGGGCTTTTGGCCTGGGGGAGGATAGAAGCCGAGCGTGTATTGCGCGCTGAGATTTCGGACGATGTTGCGATAGGCGTCCGCGATGGTGCCCACTTCGTTCAGGAAATAGAGCTGGCCGCCCGCGCGGCGTACCAACTCAGCAAGAAAATCCGTGTAGGCGGGGATGCCCAGGGTGAGTGCCGCTGGAGTGACGAGAGAGACATTTTGGTGCGCGGCGAGCCAAGCGGGCGTCATCACGCGAGGCCGATTCTGCGTAGAGATTGCGTAGACTTCGATATTTTGCGAGGCAAGAGCTTTGACCACATCCTCGAACGTCGCGCGATTTGACGGGTCGCCACGCCGCGCCCAGACGCCTTGGCCATCTAAATTCAGTCCAAGGCCGCTATCCTGTCCGTCAGTGAGCAAGACGATGGCTTTACGCCCGGTGCGGCCGGGGAAAAGCTCGTTGGCTGCAAGATACACGGAACGATAAATATTCGAGCCGCCCGTATCCCCAAATAGTCTGCGGACGTCGACGCCCGCAACGGCTTTCGTTAAGAGCTTCCTGTCGCGGGAAAAGGGCAGCAAGAGATACGTGTGTTCGGAGAAATCGACGACAGCGACTTCGTCCACAGGGGAGAGATTTGCGATCAGTTGCCGCGCGGCAAGGTTCATTGTCTCGGAATCGGGGAGGACGCTGGGGCTGGCGTCGAGGATCAAGGCGATACTTGCGCCTTCCGCGGACGAATCGAAATGCTCGATGGGCTGCTCGACCCCGTCTTCGAAAACGCGAAAATCCCGCTCGACGAGGCCGCGCAGCGGTGTGCCGTCCGGCGCGAAAACGTTGCAACCGACTTCAACAAGGTTCACGCGAACGCGGAGCGTCGCTCGAGCACGGTGTGACGGATTTTCGTCCGCGCCCGGGCTGCTGCCCATGTGGCGAAAAACGAGTTCGCCTGTTTTGGGATTGCGCTCGCTGCGAACGCCTTTGTCCATCTGCGCCGGACGAGGAAGCTTTTCCTTTTTCTGCGCAAAAGAAGGTGCGGCAAGAAGCAGAGTGATTCCAAAAAAGAAAACAAGGAGGGCGCGCGCGTGAAAACGCTTCATGGCCTGAGTCTATGCCTGGCGCGCGATCGAGTGGAAGGCGAGTTCAATCCAGATCAAAATCGCGAATTGGTTTTTCAATAGGCTTATCTTTGGCTTTCTTCAAGCCCTCGGCAAATTTTCGTGCAAGAACATCTTCCTTCGTGCGCTCCGCTTCCACGGATTGCCGGAACTTCGCCTCCACACGCTCAGCCTGTTCCTTGAGCAAGCGCGCGGTGTCGTCGAGATCGACGGACGGCGGCGGTTTCGGCGGCGGAATGTGCGAGAGCACGACGCCGAGTTCAGGGTCAATCGTCAGCTTGGCCTGGCAGCAGGGGCAATCGACTGCGATCGAGGAGGGTGGCTTGTGCGTCATGCGGGTATTTTACGACATTTGGCGCAAACAGGCGCTTTTCATGTGCCGGCGAACGGTGCCACAAAATTGCTTTACGCTGGGGCGGGTTTTTCGCCCTTGGCCATGCCTGGAACAGCACGCGGCTCTGGCCGCAACGTCAGTTGCGGTTCCTTGGACGGCACTGGAGGTGCCGAGGGGGGAGGCGGCAGCGGCTTGTCGGGCAGCGGCTTGCCTTCCAGGAGGAGCTTGAGTTCGTTTGCGTCGAGCACTTCACGCACCAGGAGAGCTTGCGCAACGCGTTCGAGCGCCCCCCGGTGAGTTTCCAAGATATTGCGCGCGCGCGTGTACCCGGCCGTCACGATGCTGCGGACTTCATTGTCGATCTTGATCGCGGTGTCTTCGGAATAATCGCGATGCTGCGCGATTTCGCGGCCCAGGAAAATTGCTTCTTCTTTTTTACCGAAGGTGAGGGGCCCAAGGGTGCTCATGCCCCATTCGCAGACCATCTGGCGGGCAATTTCGGTGGCGCGTTCGATGTCGTTGCCCGCGCCGGTGGTGACGTGTTGGAGGAAAATTTCCTCGGCGGCGCGTCCGCCCATCAAAACGGCAAGTTGGCTCTCCAGAAATTCCTTCGTGTAGGTATGTTTGTCGTCAATGGGAAGCTGCATGGTGACGCCCAAAGCCATGCCGCGCGGAATGATAGTTACTTTGTGGAGCGGATCGGCGCCAGGAGTCATCGCGGCAACCAAAGCATGCCCCGCTTCGTGGTACGCCGTGTTTTTCTTTTCCTCTTCGGAGAGGATTAGCGACTTTCGCTCGGCGCCCATCAGAACCTTGTCCTTCGCCATCTCAAAATCTTCCATGATGACGAGCTTGCGATTTTGCCGCGCGGCCCAGAGGGCGGCTTCATTCACGAGATTGGCCAGATCGGCACCTGAAAAACCGGGAGTGCCGCGAGCAAGAATCGAGAGATTCACATTTTCGGAGATAGGCACCTTGCGCGTGTGCACGCGCAGAATTTCTTCGCGGCCCTTGACGTCGGGCCGGGGCACGACAACGCGGCGGTCGAAGCGGCCGGGGCGGAGCAATGCGGGATCGAGCACGTCGGGACGGTTTGTAGCCGCGATCAATATGACGCCTTCATTCGATTCGAAGCCGTCCATTTCGACGAGCAACGCATTCAATGTTTGCTCGCGTTCATCGTGGCCGCCGCCGAGACCTGCGCCGCGATGGCGTCCGACGGCGTCGATTTCGTCGATGAAGATGATGCAGGGAGCATTTTTCTTGCCCTGCTCGAACAGGTCGCGAACGCGGCTCGCCCCCACGCCAACAAACATTTCGACGA
The DNA here is from genome assembly GCA_035534035.1 of Candidatus Acidiferrales bacterium. Taxonomy (GTDB): domain Bacteria; phylum Acidobacteriota; class Terriglobia; order Acidiferrales; family UBA7541; genus DAHUXN01. Next base: position 43,698 of record DATLSS010000025.1, read on the forward strand.
AATCAGAACCGGAGATCGAAAAGAACGGGACGTTCGCTTCGCCAGCAATGGCGCGCGCCAGCAGAGTCTTGCCCGTGCCCGGAGGTCCGACCAGCAGCACGCCCTTCGGAATGCGGCCGCCGAGACGTTGGAATTTTTGCGGGTCTTTCAAAAAGTCGATAATTTCCTGAAGCTCTTCCTTGGCTTCTTCGATTCCGGCCACATCTTTGAATGTAGCTTTCTTCTGCTGGGCGGTAAGCAAGCGCGCGCGCGATTTGCCGAAGCTCAGGGCTTTATTTCCGCCGGACTGCATTTGCCGCATCATGATCAGGAACACGACGAGCAACAGAAGGAACGGAACGCCATCGATCAAGAAACTGACCCAATCGTTGTTGCGGACTTCCTTGATATTGACCTCGACGTTTTTCGCCTGCAGTTCTTTAGTTAAATCGCTGAGAGTTTCCTTCGGAACGGTGACGCGAAACTTTGTTTTCGGATCGCGGAATTCACCATCGACTTCGGCGCTAACCGGAGAAAGCATAATGGTGGCTTCGCTGACATTGCCCTTTTCAACCTGGGCCTGGAAGTCCGTGTAGCTGGGCGTTTGATCGCGCGCTGTCTGGCCACCTGTCGAGGCCATTCGCCAGAGCAAAACGGCGAGAAGAATCATCGCCATCCAGAATAAAATCGTTTTGACTGTTGAGTTCACCGTTTTACCTCACCCTCCGGAGCCCGTGGCCTTCCAGGATTAGGAACGTTTTGTGCGCCTGCGCGTTTGCCCTTTAGCGCGCTTCATTTCGGCCTGTCGAACTTCGCTCACGGTCCCCACGTACGGCAGGTTGCGATACAGGCCACCGCGGCCCGCCAGGCCATAACCCACCCAATACTTAGATGCAGAATCGAAGCCTACGTATGTGGCGCGCAGGCTCACTCTGCGATCGCGGGGCTTGTCGAACAATACGGCCAAATTCAGAGAGCGCGGCTGGCATTCCTCCAGGCGTTTCCACAAAAAGTCCTGAGGCACTCCCGTATGCAGCACCGCGTCGACCAGCAAAACGTCGCGCCCTTCGAGCTTGGGAGGCGTCGAGAAGAAAACCTCGGGCCTGCTAAAACCTCCAAGATCCACTTGCCGCAGCTCAGACCTTACAAAATGGCAAACGACCGGCTGCGAAATTTCCCGTACCAAATCCGCCGCGAACAAAAAAGAATTCTCGAGGATCGTCACCACATGCAGAGTGCGATCGCTGTAATCTTTTGAGATCGCCCGGCCCATCTGAGCCACACGAGTGGCCAGTTGTTTACGGGAGTATGCGACCTTCACGCCGACCTCAAGGAACGTCCTCGACAATCCATAGGCCGGTTCGCGTGGCGTTTATTACCGAGAATTCCTCTGCCACAGGCATCCGATCCGCCCAAGCGACGCGTCCCGCACTCGTCAGGACGGGCCACAGGGCTCTTTCGGTCAAACCAACACGGACCCGGATGAACATGCGCGCGAGCTTGCGGGTCTGCCGCCGACCGCAAGGTCGATACGCATCGCCGGGATTCCAGTTCCGAAGTACCAGCGGCGCGAGAAGCCGCTCCGCGTCCAGAACCACACCTTCCTGCTTAGTGTCGCGCTCCGCCTTGGGCCAGTCAACCACTTTCAAATGGAAGGAGCGCCCAAGTTCCGGAATGGAAATAGCAGTCGAACCGGTGCTCGGGACTTTCACTTCATAATGATAAGGGTGAACTGCCGGCGAAATTTTTTGTCTTGCCCCGGGACGGTCGGGGCTATCGGTACGGACCGGTCGGGAGAAAAGCAGCCTGCCGAACTCATGTTCGACCGTGACGCTTCCGGGAAGCTCCAATTTACGGCCGCTCGAGCCATGCGCGGCTAATCGGATCACCTGCTCGACGTGATTTCGGGAGAGTTGGCCCTTCCCATCGACTGATTGGGCGTGTAAACGGCGCACGAGGCGCTGCGTTAGCGCCCGGCACGGATTCGGTTTGGCACGGTTCTCGCGAGACAAGGCTGCGATGGGCGAAAGGAGCGAATCGACATCCACCCAAAATCCCTTTCGGTTGCGCGAGACAAGTTGCTCATAGCGTTCTTCGACAAGCGCGGACCAGAATGCTTCGTCGTCCTGAGCCAGAGATGCCAAATCGCACAACCGCTGTACGATAGACGGCGAGAAATTCTGCTCGAACTCGGGCAATAAACGGTGACGCACGCGCGCACGGAGCCGCCGCATGTCGCGATTGGTAGCGTCTTCGCGCCAATCTTGCCGACGCTCAGCGAGAAACGTGCGAAGGTCCTTGCGGCGGACGTCAATAAGCGGACGGATGATTTTGCCGCGGATCGGATAAACGGAAGAGAGGCCCGCGAGTCCTGTTCCGCGAATAACACGTGCAAGGACCGTTTCGGCTTGATCATCGGCGGTGTGGGCGGTGGCAACCCAATCCGCCATGCCCCGCGAAATAACTGTATCGAAAAACTTATAGCGGAGGCGCCGCGCTGCATCTTCCAGGTTCCATCGTTTCTGCTTGGCAATCGCGTCAACGTCCGCGGTTTCGGTGTGGCATTGCATGCCGCGAGCGCTTGCCACGGATTTCACGAAAGTTTCATCGCCGTCTGATTCCGCGGCGCGAAGCCGATGATTGAAATGCAGGGCGCAGAGGCTGATGCCCAATTCGTCGCGCAACTCTTCAAAGAGGCGCAAAAGCGCGATCGAGTCAGCGCCTCCCGAGACTGCCAAACCGAGTCTGTCCCCTGGGCGCAGCATTTGGCGGCGCTCGATGGTATTCCGGACAACCCATTGAATCGGAGTCTTCATGGGAGGAGTGGCTGGCGGAGATATCTTAGCAGGAGGAGGAAACGGCGTACAGATGTCTAGGAATTGGTGTCTAGGATATTGGTGTCTAGGAATTGGACATCTGCTGGGCGAGCAAATCGCGACTGTGGGCGATGCGGCGGTCGAGCGCGACCGCTACGAAATATGCGCAGTCCGCCCGTTCGCGCTCGGCCCACGAAGTAACGCGCGGTGCGAGCGTGCGCGCGGCGGAACGCAGAGCGCTCATCATCCAATAGTAGACGCCCACTACTTTCAGATCCGTTTGATCGTCGCCTTTTTGAGGACATAGGCGAATAAGCTGCACGAGCTGCCCGAATTGATCGCTGCTCACGTTCTGTCCTTCTATTCCCACGACTTCGCGCACTTGCTCGGAAAGGTCTGACTTTCGATACGCGGCGATGATCGAACGCGAGTATGAGACGAAGAATTGCAGGAACACTGCAACGGAGATCACGCAAATAAGCGCGGCAATCATGAGTGTTGATGCGCCGCGATTCGCGGCAAGGCCACGCGAGCTGTTTCGAGGCGCGCGTCTTCAGAGATTTTCGTGAAGGTATAGGCCCATGCCAGAGGCAAAAACGTGCCCGCGAGCGGAGGCACCCACTTCAAGAAGTTCGCTTCAAGACCCGGGAACAGATTGCGCAGCGCATAACAGGCCGCGTCCGCGCTAAAGAAAATACCGAGCGCGAGCACAAGCTGAATCAGCCGCGTTCGTGTTTCCCGCAGCTTCACGACGGCGCCCCAGAGCAAATATGTCAGCACCACCCCGACGAAATACAAGTTTTGACTCATCTCGACAACGAAACGGCTTGTGAGGTTGTGGCTTGGCATTTGCCGAACAACCAGATAGGAAAATAGAGCCGTGGCGGAGAGGAGAAAAAAGGACGCCCACCGTACGTACCTGCCGACTCCCATCTGACGGAACACCTGCTGGTAAAAACTCATGATGACAAAGAAGAGTGAAATCGTGAGGAGGGCATCCGTATAGTAGTACATGTAGGCGTATACGGGTGACGCAACACCAAAATGTTGCAGGACAACAACCTGCGCCACGGTAACGCCCGCAGCCGCCAACATATAGATATTCAAAGACAAATAGAGGAAATGCTTCTTCGACGCGCAGAGACAAACCACAACGTAGACCTCAGCCATCAAGCCGAGGACGATGAGCGCGTAATCAAACGGACCAAGCATAGTCTCTTTTTCTGAGGCCTGGCCGTTAGCGACTGCCTTGCGAGAAGGAAGCTTTACTTCCCGTCAGGCATCACTGGCACTGGAGCACTGGTGCTTGCTACCAGTTCAGGCATCACGGGTACTGGTGCGCTTGTGCTCGCCACCGTACGACGTGTGGTCTGAGTAGCAGTCAAGTTGCGAAGTCCAACTGCACTCGCCAGTACCAACAGCACCAAAACCACCAACATCATCCACCTGTTCATAGGAACTCCCCAAGTTTGAGTAACTTGGGGATTCTAGGTGGTTTGGTGCCGTCAAGGGGGAAAAGTTTAGGCCTGTGCCTAAACGGTACACCCCTACGTCCCTGGATCTAGCCAGAGGCCTCGATTCAATTGTCGATCGCGAGCATAGCGGCTCGGGTGAAACATGTAAATGGTACCTTCGTACTTCCGAAAATAGGACTCTGTGTCGCCGAGTCTTATCGGTTCGATGCCGCGAAATTCCGAATGAGATATAAGGCGCTCGAATTTTTCGATTTGCAATTTACTGCACCGGCCTTTTTTTGCGGACGCCCTCCGCGCGACTGCGGCAGCTCGCATCTCGGTGTAGAATGACCTCCAGTCATGACCCACTCCACGCACCCGCCCCCGATGGAATCGGTCAAAACCGCGGCTCCGCGCGTCACTTTGCGGAATGCGTTCGCGCATCCATACGACTCGGCAATTGCCGCGGCGCGCACGTGCTATTCGCCACGCATCATCGCGCCGGAGGAAATTACGGAGAAGCAGCGCATCAATATTGGTGCGGCCACTTTCTATAGTGGCCATCACACTGTTTATCAGCACGCGCATTTTGAGTTTGGTCTGGAAAACGTAAGCCGGCAGTTTGTGTGGTCGTTTCTGCACGCGCATCCCTTTTATAATTCCGAGCAGCAGAGCCAGCGCTACGTCCGGCTCGATCGTGCGAACGCGTACATTCCGCCGGAGGACGAGCATTTCTGTGTCGCGGATCGTACGATTTACGAGCGTGCGATCGCACGGGCTTGGTCGTATTACCGCGAACTCGCTGGCGTGCTCGAGCCGGAAGCCAGCAGGATCCTCGGTGAGATTTGGCACATCGGCCCGCTGTCGCACGTGCGCCGCATCGAGAAGGTCAAGCGCGCCGCCGAGAAGCGCGCGATCGAGATCGCGCGTTACGTCCTGCCCGTCGCGGCATTCACGACGATGGTGCACACGCTTTCGGGAATCGTGTTGCACCGCCTGCGGCGCATGCAGGCTGCGTGTGACACGCCTTCGGAGTCGCGGGCGGTTGTTCAGGCCATGGTCGAGCGCGTTCGCGAAGCCGATCCGCAGTTTTTCGACCGTTTCGAGACCGAGCCGATGGAGGATTTGCCCGAATGGTCGGCTGCAAAAAATATCCCGGAGGGCGAAAAATTCGCAGCGGAATTTGATTCACGGCTTAACGGCCGCAGTTCAGAACTTGCCGACTATTCGCCGCGTGCCCTTCAGATGGTTGCCGCCGCCTATCGCGCCGTAGTTGGCGTGACGGAAAAGGATTGTCCTGACGCGGAAGCGATTGACCGGCTGCTGAATCCCGCGCGCAATCCGTATCGCCATGAAACGCTGAACATCGGAGTTCATGCACCGATGATGCGCGCGCTGCAGCACGCGAATTTCACGTTTGCCAAGAAAATCAGCCATACGGCTGACAGTCAAGACCAGCGCCATCGAATGATTCCCGGCTCGCGGCCCATCTTGACGCTGGCCGATACACGTACGCCCGATTACATTACGCCAATGCTTATCCGGGAGAATGCCGGCGCCCGCGAAATTTATGAAGCCGCGATGGCGGAAGCTTGGACCGCGAAAAATGAATTGCTCGATCGCGGCGTGCCGGCGGAAATTGCGTTGTACCTTCTGCCGAATGCTAAATCGATTCGGCTGGTCGAATCGGGTTCATTGCTTCACCTCCTTCATAAATGGACCATGCGTACTTGTTTCAACGCGCAGGAAGAGATTTATCAGTCCTCGATGGAGGAAGTGGCGCAAGTGCGCGCGGTGTTTCCCGAGCTCGGCCGCTACATCGGCCCGCCGTGCCATCTCCGCGCCGGCACGACCACGCCTATTTGCACCGAAGGCTCGCATTTCTGCGGCGTCAAAGTCTGGCAGGATTTTCCCAACATCCAGCGGCGCATATGACCCGCCAGGGCAGCCTGGCGTATTACCTGGCCGCGTGGGTCTGCGGAAGTTTCTTTATGAGCCTTGCTATTTGGTTGAAGGATCTCGCGGGTCCCGCCGTCGGCTTTATTTCGTTTCGCAGCGCTTTCGGGCTTTTCATTTTTTATTTTTACGGACTTTTGTTGGGTATTGCAGCGGCGCTCGTGGGCGGTTTGCTTCTTCGGCGGATGGCGGTGCTCGCAAAATTCCATGCCGCATGGCAGTGGGTGTTGACCGGCGCCATCGTCGCGCCTGTGTTGATGCTGATTCTTGGCTCTTTTGCGAAGAGCGCGGCCATTCAGCAGACACCCCTTCCCGGATGGCTCAACTTGATTTCGTTCGGCCCTTCCGTTGTGCTCGAGGCTGGTTTGTGGCTGGCTGCGCCGGCTGGCGCGGCGACGGCGTGGGTGCTATATCGTGTTCATCGCGCGTTCGCCATGCCCGCCGAGGGAACGGGCGGGAACTAGACCGGCGTCGGCTTTGCATGTTTCGCATCTTTTGCATCTAAGCCGAGTACACCGCGGGAGGGGCCATGTCCAGGAACGCGCGGCTAAGCGTCCGGCAAATCGCCACGGTTTTAATCGTGTTGTTTTTTGCGGGACAAACGGTCTCGGGCTACAATTATCCGCTGCATTCAGAAGCGATTCGCGACGCGTATTTTCTCGGCGTGCGAAACAACTTTCAGACCACGGATTGCCTTCTGCAATATGTTCATCGGTTCACCGGCCCACAAACGGGCCGTTACTTTATCTCGCAAATCAGTATTTCGACTCCCTATCAGCAGATTGTCCTCCGAGGACGCCGCCAATGGCCGGGCGATTCCGAAGTGCAAACCGAGACCGATCTGCAGGCGCACCCGCTCAAGTTTGTTTTGCGGATAACCGTGCAATGGACCCGCAACGCCTATGTGCATCCGCTGCTCGGATCCGCGCCCTGGCCCGACCTTGCGCGTAATGTCTCGATTCACGTCAGGCAAGGGGACGAAATCACGCCTCTCAAAGTCAGCTACCGTCCGATTTATGCCCGTAGAGGTCCAAGTGAAGAAATCGTCGAGCTGGAATTCGATCCCGCAAAAATAACTTCCGCGCCGCTGCGTGTTGGCGTTCACAAACCGGATGGCCAAGTGGTGGAAACGGAATTTGATCTAGCCAAGCTTCATTAAATACACAAGAGCGCCCTGCCCGGAATCACGACCGCCAGTGCAGCGTCACAGGCCCATCGAGCGGATGCGAAGCGGGGGCGCCGGTGCGCTGCGATTCAAGATGAGCGGCCTTGAGCTGGAAATACCATTTGGCGGGACGGTCCGCGTCGTCGATCAGCATCAGATGAGGATTCGATTTCAGGCCGACGGATTGCTTGGTCATGGTGTCGGTATCCTGCGCGATGAAGCGGGGCCCGAGAACGTCGACGATGAATCCGACGATGGGCACATAGCGCAGGACATTCCATGCCGCGCAGAAATCGAGGCGGCAAAGGTCGCGGCGAACGGGCGTGACGACGGCGCGGCTCGAAAACCAAAGATTCCCCGCGCGCACTTGCTCGAACCGGTAGCTCGGCAGCGTGAAATCGATTGTCGTGGTGACGGGCGCTCCGGTGATCATCTTCAGCACTTTGTACGGCAGGCTATTTGAGGATGGGGTGTGCGGGCTCATGCGGAAGCCGCTGGGGATGGGTTCAAATTGTTTGTGCTTTTCGTGAATGCTGCGGCGCTTGCGCCACCACCACGACTGATGTACGAACGGGCCATGCGCCGGATCCATGAGGCCAATCACTCCGTGGTCAACGTGAACGGGCATTTCCGCGGAGAGATGCGCGGTGCTGTAACGCTCACTGAATTTCGGCAGCTCTGGAGCGGGAATGGGCGCATGTGCGAGACGCGGCGAATTCGGCGCGGCCATGTAAGCCCAGATGTAGCCGTCGCGCTCTTCGCAAGGAAAGCTCCCTGCAAAAATGCGGTCCACGCGGAGCTTCGAGTCCGGCGTGATCGACGGAATTTCGCGGCACTGGCCGGTGCGCGCGTCGAAGCGCCAGCCGTGATAGCTGCATTCGACCGTTTCGCCGTCAGACTGGCCGCAGGAAAGGGGCATGCCGCGATGCGGACAAACGTCGCGCAACGCAAAGGGCTTCCCGCGCGCGTCGCGGCCAATCACGAGCGGCACGTCGAGGAGCATGGCGCGCCGGAGATCGCGTCCACGGACCTGATGCGAACGCAGCGCGGGATACCAAAAATCCCACAGCATTCCGCCGTCGGCGTTCGTCCATGCGGGGCTTGAAATTTCGGCCATAGTCACGGACTGCGTCATGACGAGGCAGCCCGCCGTATCGTAGTATAGCCGCTACAATGCGGCAACTTCGGGAAAGTGCTGATTTGACACTCCCGGCTGCTGCGGCTATTCTGTATTCATCATGAAGTTCGCTTCTTTCTATTAGCTTCCGCCCCTGAGCCCCTGCTGGGGCCCTGCACTATTCTCTCTGAACCGATTCACCGCTTTGATTCACGCTGCGATTTCTATTGGAGCTTTTCCATGACGACACTGAGCATGTTTCAAAAACTCGACCAGATCGAGACTCGTTATGACGAGCTGAATGCGGAGCTGTCTTCGCAGGAAGTGCACGAGGATTCGGGGCGGTACCAGAAAGTCGCGAAGATGCACGCGGAGCTTTCGCCGATTGTCGAGAAATACCGCGAGTGGAAGGAAATTGAAAAAGGAATCGCCGGCGCGAAACAGATGATCGAGGAAGCCGAAGACGCGGAGATGAAGCAGTTGGCGCACGATGAGCAGCACGCGCTCGAAGCGCGCCGCGAAACAGTGGAGCGCGATTTGAAAATGCTGCTGTTGCCGAGAGATCCCAACGACGAGAAAAACGTCATCGTCGAAATCCGCGCGGGCACGGGCGGCGACGAAGCTTCGCTTTTCGCCGGCGAGCTTTTTCGCATGTACTCGCGCTACGCGGAATCGCAGGGCTGGCGCGTGGAAGTGCTCGAGAGTTCGGCGTCGTCCATCGGGGGCGTGAAAGAAATCATCGCGGCAATTCAAGGGCAGAAAGTGTATTCGAAGCTGAAATACGAAAGCGGCGTGCATCGCGTTCAACGCGTCCCGGCCACGGAACAGCAGGGACGCATCCACACATCGGCTGCGACGGTCGCGGTGCTGCCCGAAGCGGACGACATCGACATAAAAATCGAGGCGAAGGATTTGCGCGTGGATACATTTTGTTCGTCGGGTCCCGGGGGGCAATCGGTGAACACGACTTACTCCGCCGTGCGCATCACGCATATTCCGACGGGCCTGGTGGTTTCGCAGCAGGACGAAAAATCGCAAATCAAGAATCGCGCGAAAGCAATGCGTGTGCTGCGCACGCGTCTTTATGAGATGGAGCAGGAAAAGCAGCACCAGCTAATCGCTGCAGAGCGTCGCGGGCAAATAAAGACGGGCGACCGCTCGGAAAAAATTCGCACGTACAATTTCCCGCAGAATCGCGTCAGCGATCATCGCATCGGGCTGACGCTTCACCAGTTGACGGAAGTGATGGACGGAAAACTGGGCCCGCTGGTGGATGCGCTGATTACGCATTACGAATCGGAACGGTTGAATCAAGAGTTGGTAGCGAGCTGAGATGGCAGTGAGAGGACCATGGTCATGCCAAACGAGAATCGCGCGACGGTTTCCGGCGGAGCGCCCGGCGCAATGCGCGTCGAGATTCCGGCGGTGGATGTGCGAGCTGCTCTTCGCGACGCGATGACGGAGATGCGTTCTGCCGGTGTACCGTCGCACGCGCTTGCGGCGGAATTATTGCTGATGCACGTCATGGGACGCGATCGGGCGTGGCTTTATGCGCATCCGGAAGCGCCGCTCGATGCCGAAGAGGCGCGCAAGTATTTTGAGTTGGTAACGCAACGCGTGGCGGGCACGCCAACGCAATATCTCACAGGCAAGCAGGAATTTTGGGGGCTCGAATTCGAAGTGACGCCCGCGGTGCTGATTCCGCGGCCGGAGACGGAACACATCATCGAAGTCGCGGTAAAACGTTTGGGCAAAGGAGGCACGAGTGCGTCGCTGCGCATCGCGGATGTTGGCACCGGCTCTGGCTGCATCGCTGTGTCGCTGGCGCTTGAATTTCCGCATGCTGAAATTATCGCGACTGATATTTCGGCTGCAGCGCTGGCTGTCGCGGCGCAAAATGCGGCGCGGCATAACGTGGCGGAACACATCCATTTACTCGCATGCAATTTACTCGGCGCGTTTGCGAGTGAACGCGGGACATTTGATATGATCGTCAGCAATCCGCCGTACGTTGCGCGCGATCAAGAGGCGCAATTGCAACGCGAGGTCCGCGAGCACGAGCCACACGAGGCTCTTTTCTTCGGCTTGACAGGCACGGAGATTTACGCGCCACTAATCAGCCAGGCCGCGGAATCGCTGCGGAGTGGAGGATTGCTGGTGCTCGAAATCGGGTATGGGGCGCTCGACCGCGTTCGACCTTTGTTCAGCGATTCTTCCGCGTGGATACAAATTCACGTCGCCAATGACCTAGCGGGGATCCCTCGGGTAATATCCGCCCAGCGCGCATAGCGACCTCTCTGCGTGTATGATTTCAACCTGAAGGTTCCCTTGCGATGCCGAAGCTCGTGCAATATCGCGCCAAGCAAGATGCCACGTCCGTCGCCAGCCCGGCGGCCGCGCCGGCGAATCTCTCTATTCTTCATGTGGATATGGACGCGTTTTTCGTGTCGGTGGAGCTACTGGACCGGCCGGAGTTGCGCGGACTGCCTGTGGTGGTGGGCGGGCAGGCCAATCAGCGCGGCGTAGTTACTTCAGCGAGCTACGAAGCGCGGCGCTTTGGGGTTCATTCCGCGATGCCGCTGCGCACTGCGGCAAAACTTTGCCCGCACGCGGTGTTTCTCGACAATCGGCACGAACTGTATTCGCGATGGAGCGATCGCGTCGCGACAATCCTTGCGAAATATTCGCCCGTGGTTGAGATGGCCTCAATTGACGAAGCGTATCTCGACCTAACGGGCACGGAACGATTGCTCGGGCCGCCGCTCGCGGCCGTGGATCGTCTGCTGCGCGATATCACCAAACAAACGGGCCTGCCGTGCTCCGGCGGACTCGCGAGCACGCGGCTGATTGCAAAAGTGGCGAGCGACCAGGCCAAGCCCCGCGGACTGGTTTGGGTTCCGGAGGGAAGCGAAGAAGGTTTTCTTGCGCCGCTGAGCGTGCGAAAAATTCCCGGCATCGGCAAAGTCACGGAAGGCGCGCTTGCGAGCATGGGCATTCAAAATGTCGCGCAACTTGCCGTTGTGTCGCGGGAGCGCCTGGAAGAGACATTTGGCCGGTGGGGGACGGCACTCTACCGCAAGGCTCGCGGGCAGGATACGTATGAGTTCTTCGTGGATGCGGAACCGAAGTCCATTTCGCACAATTGCACCTTTGCGAGCGACACTGCCGAGCGCGAAATCGTGGAATGCACTTTGAGTCTGCTGACGCAGAAAGCCGGGAAACGTTTGCGCGACGCGGGACTTTTTTGCCGCACGGTCACGGTGACGCTTCGCTTCACCAATTTCCAAACCATTACGCGCAGCCATACGTTTGCGAATCCCGCTGATCTCGACGCTGTGATTCTGGCGGCGGTTCGTGAATTATTCCACGGCGCCTGGAAAGGCTCCGCAAAGCTGCGGCTCGTGGGCGTCGCGCTGTCTTCATTCTTGGCTGCATCGTCCGCGACTGGCCAGCTCGAATTGCTTGATTCCGGCCGCCGGGAAAAGTTGGAGCGCTTGGCGCAGGCTGCCGATCGCCTCCGCGATAAATTCGGCTTCTCCAAAATTCAACTCGGCGGCTCGCTGCGCCCGCGCGGCGATTCGTAAGCGCGTACACGCAATCACTCGCGGACCTCGTCTGCCTGCCGTATAATCGCGGCCCATGGCATCACATGGAACAGGCTATTCCGCGCCGCCGGGCGACCGCCCCCATCGGCGAAGACCTTTCCGCGATTACTGGCAGCGCGTGACAGAAGGCCTGGCGATTCAGCAGCTCTGGGGCCAGATGAAGGCGGACGCGCGGGCGACCTATTCGTTTTACTCGCACGACGTTGACTGGGAAGCGATGGGAACGGGGCGGCATTGGAAACGCCCGTTCCGAATTGCGTGGGCGCTCTTTCAGGCGATGCTGATGAAGCTGACTCCTGCGCGCCGCGTTTTACTGCTGATCGCCTGCGTCCTGCTGGTGGTCAACCTGAAATTCAACTTCAGCAACCGGCAATTCTCTTTCGACCTCGGCGGCATCGGCACCGCAATCCTGTTCATTCTGCTGGCCCTCGAGTTGGCGGATCGCGTGACGATGAAGCGCGACCTCGAAATCGCGCGCGAAATTCAGCACTGGCTGGTGCCCGAACATCCGCCCGCGGTTCCCGGCGTGGATATCGCGTTCGCCACGCGCCCACAAAACACGGTGGCCGGCGATTATTACGACGCGTTCTTGCGCGCGGGCCCGGAAGGCCATGCGGGGCAATCGCTGTTGATGGTGGTCGCTGATGTGGCTGGCAAAAGCGTCCCCGCCGCTCTGTTGATGGCCACTTTTCAGGCCAGCATCCATTCGCTCGCCACGCGCCCGGGCAGTCTTGACCAGTTGGCGCGCGATCTGAATAAATACGCCTGCGACCACAGCCTGATGGGTATGCGTTTCACAACTGCCTTTCTTGCGGAGTACGACTCTTCCTCGCGGAGGATCCGCTATATCAATGCGGGGCACAATGCACCGGTTTTGCGCCGCGCTTCGGGAGCCATGGAACGCCTCTCCGAAGGTGGCATGCCTTTCGGAATTGATAGTTCCACGGAATATCGTTCGGAGGCCGTGACGATCGAGAGCGGCGATCTTCTGGTGATTTTCACCGACGGTTTGGCCGAAGCCGTCAATGGCGACGGCGAAGAATACGGCGAGTCGCGGATACAGGCGCGCGTCGAAACGTTCACACAGGAATCCGCCGCTTCGGTTCTCGCGCTTCTGATGGGCGACGTGGATACTTTCGTTGGTCCGGCGCGCCAACACGACGACATCACATGCATGGCAGTCCGATTCCTTTAGTCTTTCGCATAATCGTTCGCACACGCATCGCAGAATGAGCGAATCCGTCGGATTCGCATTCCCCGCACTCTTACCGACACTGTCGTTTGCCCCGACCCCGATTGCGGCACATAATTCAGGCATGGGTGCGCGTCAATGGGCGGAACAAATTTGCGAGAAACTGCGCCATGCAGGTTATCAAGCCCTGTTTACGGGCGGATGCGTGCGCGACCTGCTCCGCAAGCGCAACCCCGTGGATTACGACGTGGCGACGGATGCGCATCCGGGAGAAGTGCAGCGTCTTTTTCCGGGCAGCATCGTCGTCGGCGCGCAATTCGGCGTCGTGATTGTCATCGACGACGGTTTGCAAGTTGAAGTCGCCACGTTCCGCTCTGATCTCGGGTACGCGGATGGTCGGCACCCTGCGGCCGTAAAATTTTCCGCGACACCTGAGGAGGATGCGCGCCGGCGCGACTTCACCATTAACGGCCTGATGATGGATCCGCGCGACGGCCGCGTGGTCGATTTTGTGGGCGGCCAGGCGGACCTGGCAGCGGGCATTGTGCGCGCGATTGGCGATCCGGATCTACGATTCGAAGAAGACAAGCTGCGCTTGGTTCGCGGGGTCCGTTTCGCAGCGCGTTTTGGCTACGTGATCGAGGCTGCCACGCGCGCGGCCATCGTCAAACGCGCACCTGAAATTTTGCAAGTTTCGCAAGAGCGCTTGCGCGACGAGCTGACGAAAATGCTCACGGAAGGGGCCGCGCGCCGCGCCTTCGAGCTGCTGGATGAAACGGGTCTGCTGCGTGAATTGCTGCCTGAAATCTCGCGCATGAAAGGAGTCGCCCAGCCACCGCAGTTCCATCCCGAAGGCGACGTCTGGATTCACACGCTGCTGATGCTGGGGCAGCTTCCAGCCGGCTGCTCGCCAACGCTTGCGTGGGGCGTGCTGCTGCACGACGTGGGCAAGCCGCCAACGTTCAAACCGCCGGCGGGGCCAAATGACCGGATCCGATTCGACGAGCACGTGGAGCTGGGAACGCGGATGGCCGAAGAAATCTGCCGGAGGCTGCGATTCTCCAATGATGACATAGAGCAAATCTCACTGTTGGTCGCGAATCACCTGCGCTTCAAGGATGTGGCACAGATGCGCACATCGACACTGAAGCGCTTCGTTCGCTTGCCGCGATTCGAGGAGCATCTGGAGCTGCATCGCCTGGATTGCCTGTCCAGTCACCGCGACCTGACCTGTTACGATTTCACGCAGCGTTTCCTCCAGGATACGCCCCCAGAAGCCGTGCGCCCGGTTCGGTTGGTTTCAGGGGAAGATTTGAAAGAAATAGGCTATAAGCCGGGGCCGGCGTTTAAGGAAATCCTGCGCGCTGTGGAGGATGCGCAACTCGAAGGTAAAGTCCAGACACGTGAGCAGGCGCTCGAATTAGTAAGGAGTGCTTTTCCTGCGTGCAATATTCCCCCGCGCGGGGGACAGGCTTCGGCCGGTCGATGAACATCATGCTGAGCTACTGCGTTAATTAATTGAAAACACTAATCTTAAATTTATAGTTTAAATCTTAGTCTAATATGCTAAAGATATCTAATATTAAACGCTTAAGTGGTTGTAACCCTTCCCGCTTTTGGTGCATCGAATGATTCAGGCAAGGTCACGCCAGGATCTGTCCTGCGTGTCCGAGAGGGGATTAACATAATGTCGAAATCACAAACTGCTGTTCCTCATGAGTTGCCGATATTGCCTCTGCGGGATACGGTTCTTTTTCCCGGAGCGGTGATGCCATTGACTGTTGGCCGCGAGACCTCGCTGGCGCTGCTTGATTCCTTGCAAGGCGAGGAGAAGATACTGGGCGTCGTTGCGCAACTCGACCCGCGCATCGAAGACCCGGTAGGCACCGATCTGCATACCATCGGCGCTCTCGGAAAAGTCCACAAGATGGTTCGTACGCCGAACGGCAACGTTGTTGTGTTTCTCGAAGGCTTGCGGCGAATTCGTGTGGTCGAAGTTCTCGGTTTGAAACCATTCCTCCGGGCGCGTGTCGAAGAAATGCCCGATGTGGACGATGCGCCTGAGCCGGAATTAACGGCGCTATTTCGGAACACTCAGGAACTGTTCCGCGAAGTCGTCGCGCGCTCACCGCAACTTTCCGACGATCTTCAGGGTGTTGCCTTGAATATGGAATCTCCATCGCAGCTCGCTGACTTTGTGGCGGGAACGCTGCCGTCTCTGACTACGCTGGTGCGCCAAGAGCTGCTGGAAACGGCCAGCGTACGCAAACGTCTTGAATCGCTGATCCGCGAACTCACCAAAGAGAAGGAAGTGCTGGAGCTCCGCGCGAAGATTCATGACCAGGTGCAGGAGCAGGTCAACCAATCGCAACGGGAATTTCTGTTGCGTGAACAGCTCAAGGCCATTCAGAAGGAGCTCGGCGATACTGATGATACCCAGGCCGAGGTTACCGAGCTGCGCGAGAAGGTGGAATCGTGCGGCATGTCCGCCGAAGCGAAGAAGGAATGCGAGCGCGAATTGAAGCGCCTCGCGCGTATGACTCCAGCATCCGCGGAGTACATGGTATCGCGCACGTATCTGGAATGGATGACGTCGCTGCCTTGGGCAAAAACCTCCGGCGTGGAGGACATAGATATCCCGAAATCGCAGGCAATTCTCGATGAGGATCACTACGACCTCGAGAAGATCAAGCAGCGTATTCTGGACTATCTTGCGGTCAAAAAACTTCAACCGGGCATGAAAGGTCCGATTCTCTGTTTCCTCGGGCCTCCGGGAGTGGGCAAGACCTCGCTCGGGAAGTCGATTGCCCGGGCGCTGGGACGCAAATTCGTGCGTATTTCGTTGGGCGGGATGCATGACGAAGCGGAGATCCGCGGTCATCGCCGTACCTACATCGGCGCGCTACCCGGCCAAATTATTCAGGGCATTCGCCGCGCGGAAACGCTCGATCCTGTTTTTATGCTCGATGAAGTTGACAAACTCGGCCGCGATTTCCGCGGAGATCCATCGGCGGCGTTGATGGAAGTGCTCGATCCGGAGCAGAACGGGTCGTTCCGCGATCACTACCTCGACGTACCCTTTGATTTGTCGAAGGTGTTGTTTGTGGCCACCGCGAACTGGATGGATCCGATTCCAGAGCCGCTGCGGGATCGCATGGAGATTCTCGAACTTGCCGGGTACACGGAAGAAGAGAAGATCCACATCGCAAAGCGGTTTCTGATTCCGCGCCAATGTTCCGAAAATGGCCTCAAGTCCGGCGAGCAAATCGAATTCGCCGACGAAGGTCTGCGCGAGATCATTCACGGCTATACGCGGGAAGCCGGTGTGCGAAGCTTGGAACGCGAAGTCGCCACTCTGATTCGCAAACAGGCGCGGCGCATCGCGGAGGGAAAAGAGGAGAAGCTCGTGGTCACTCCTGAAGTCGTCCGGGAAACCCTGGGCGTGCCCAAGGTGCACATCGAAAAGGAATTGGAAGAGCGTGTTTCGCGGCCCGGCGTTTCGGTCGGGCTAGTTTGGACGCCGGCCGGCGGCGATATCGTGTTCATTGAAGCCACCAGCATGCGCGGCGGCAAGCAATTCACGATGACCGGGCACTTGGGCGAAGTGATGCAAGAGTCCATGCGCGCGGCTCTTTCGTGGGTGCGGGCCAATGCCGAACGCTATGGAATCGATCCGGATTTCTTCCGCAAGCAGGACGTACATATCCACGTTCCGTCCGGAGCGATTCCGAAGGACGGTCCGTCGGCGGGCGTCGCGATGGTGACGGCGCTTGTGAGCCTGTTGAGCGGGCATGCCATTCGTCCGCGTGTGGCGATGACGGGAGAAATTTCTCTTACCGGCGTGGTGCTACCGGTCGGAGGCATCAAGGAAAAGGTCCTTGGGGCGAAGCGCGCCGGGATTCGCGAAGTGATTTTGCCGGCGGAAAACGAGCCGAATGTGAAGGAGGATTTGCCGGCGGACTTACTGGATGGGCTGCAAGTCCACTTCGTGCATTCGGTGGACCAGGCGCTCGAACTTGCGCTCGGCAAAATCGAGCCGTGGCCGCGAGCGGTTAGCGGCGCGGGCCCTCGCGAAGAGCGTCCTCCGGCCAGTCCGGTCCATTAATTAATGCTGTGATGAGTAGTGCGAAGATCATTGCGCGGGAGGCCCGGCCAGCCAGCCGGGCTTCTCGTTTTTCAGACGCGTTCGGCCTCTTTTCCATGGCACGAGCCTGCGCGTTCGCGTAGACCTATTTATTTTTCTCCATGGCCCCGCTCACTCCAAGACAGATTGCCGTTCGCGCCCAGGAAGCCGCCTCGGAGCTTTGTGCAGCGCTCGATCGCGGCGCTCTGGTTCAGAAATTTCTGCGTTCCTATGTCAGCGAGGAAAAACGGCCCGGGAGGATATCAGAACCGCAGCGCTATCGCGATCTTGTGGAAACGATTCGCCGGGAAGCATTGCTGGTCCTCGCGCTGCAGGTCGAATCCCAGGCGCCCCAGAGCCTGGGCATTCGGCCAGGGCAACGAGTCACCCCCGCGCAATCGAGCTTGGTGAAATTGTTCCGTGACGAATTTTATGCCGCGCTTGGCCGCAGGCTGGGTGGGAGCGAAGGAGACTTCGAAGACTTCCGCCGTGACATCGATCTTTTTCGCAAGCTGTATGCGGATGTGCCCCGCCGATCAAAGCGTAACCGCGCCGTCGTGCCTCCCAAGGGCCCTTTCGTCGACCGCTGCGGGCTGTTGCTCGATGCGCCGATGCTCGACCAGGCGCGCCATGCTGCCGCGAAATTCGAAACCGAGCTTGTTGCCGCGGCGTCGGCGGTTGTGAAGAAGGTTTTCTCCCGCCGCAAGCAGCCTTAGCCTGACCGTCAACCCAGTAATAGCCCCTCCTGACTGCCCCTTTATGAACCAATGCTCGCGGCAACTCTTGTCCCGCTTGGGGCGGCAAAATCACAACCATGGGATGGTCAAAATTGGACATTCCCTTACCTGTCCCAGCGAACAAATAACCTTTAGGCACCGCAGGCAGCCTCTTCTTGTTCGGAGGTCGCCATATTCCGTTATCCTCGTAGGAGATGCTGACTGCTTTCTACATTCTCGTTCTTCAGCAGATCGTCCAGGGAATTGTGTCGTTATGGGACGGCTGGAAATGGCTTGCGATGGTTCGCCACCGGCTCGTCACGCATCAGGGGTTCTATGCCCCTCGGGCCGCCGTGATCTGCCCTTGTAAAGGCTCAGAAGCGGGCCTCGAAGGGAATCTGGCGGCGCTGCTGAATTTCGATTATCCGGATTACGAAGTATATTTCGTCGTGGCCAGCGCGCTGGATCCGGCCCGCACAGTGATCGATCGCGTGACGGCGGCGAGCAAGCGGCCTTCGCATCTGGTCGTTGCGGGCTCACCGAAGGATCGCGGCGAGAAGGTAAATAATCTCCGGGCTGGGATTCATGAGGTCGCCGAAAAATGCGATGTCTTCGTTTTTGTCGATTCGGATGCGCGCCCCAGCCGCGGCTGGCTCTCTCATATGATCGCACCCCTGGCAAACGCGCGATTGGGCGCCGCGACGACCTATCGCTGGTATTTCCCGAACAAGGGAGGTTTTGCGAGCGCTATGCTCTCGGCCTGGAACGCGGCTATCGCCACGCAATTCGGCGATCATAATCACAATTTTTGCTGGGGCGGCGGTACGGCGATGCGCCGCGAAGTTTTCAAGAGCGCTGACGTCTTGGAAGCCTGGGAAGGAGCGGTTAGCGATGACTGGGCGCTCACGGGCGCGCTGGAACGTTCTGGCCTGCCGGTTGCGTTTGTACCTGAGTGCCTTGCGCCAACGATCGGCGATGTCAACCTGGAGCAGTTGGTCGAATTTACGAATCGCCAGATGATTTTGACTCGCGTTTATTCGCCGCGTCGCTGGATCTTCGCAGCGCTCGCACATCTTTCCTATTGCGTCACAATTTTGTATTCGATCTATGCGATTTTCGATCGGATGTTCGCGGGCTATTCCTGGACGGGGATGTTTCTTCTGGCCATCCTCGTGCTGATGCTCGCCGCGGGAAAAGGGGCCATACGCGGAGTCGCCGTGCAGGAGGTGTTGCGCGAATGGCGCGCGAAGTGCGATCAGTGGAGCTGGGCGTGGATCGCGCTAGCGCCGCTTGTGTCATTTTTGTTTCTGTGGAATTTCATGGTCTCCGCATTCGAGCGCCGGATTCGCTGGCGCGGTATCCGCTATGAACTCGTCTCGGAAACCCAGACGCGCATCCTTTCCCACTAAAATGTTTCGCCATCGAATTGCGACTACGAGTCGTGCCGTCAACGCCCTAAACTGCCGAGAAACGGAAAGTGTTCCGCGGCAGCCATGAAAAATAGCATCGGAAACGACAACCAGAACGCTGTCCGCGACGCGATATTCGAAAAACGCATCATCCGTTCGGCTTGAAGGGGAATTGGCAGCCCTTTCTCGACATTCGCGCGCGTCCACTGAATCAATCGCTTCTGCACGCGCCACACGATTCCCCATACATTGAACAGCATCACGAATCCCAGCCCTCCACCGACGCTGATCGCGAGGTGCGCGTTCGAAGCTTCCGGTCCGGCATTCAAATCCAAAATCACCCATGATGCGGCGATTACCACGATCGCGATTAAAATCGCTCGCACCCAGCTATTGCCCAGCGGCCCCCCAAACGGCATTTGGAGCGCATACAGAATCGCGTATGCCACAATCCACACCAGAAACCATTCGCCAATCCAGCGGCCCATCAGTCCGCGTCGCCCGGCATTGTCGGCGTCCGCCTGCAGCAGGATCATGTAGTAGCGCAAGCCGACGAGCACCGTCACGAGCGCCGACCAGCGGAACCATGTCATCGCTCGCGACATCAGCTCTGGGTAAACCTTTTTGCGCGTCGCTTCGTCGAGCGACTTCATCGTTGGCCCGCCAATCAGATTGAAAAAATACAACAGCCCAATCCATATGATTCCGGACACAAAATGAATCCAGCGCAGCACGATTTCTTCATTTGCCACCGCGCCCTGCGGAAAGCTAAATTGCGGCTCGAGATTTGCGAAATGTGTGGCGGAATGCAACCAGATAGAGCCGGCTATCATTAGGAATCCTCCCGAGAAAACAGAATCGTTGCGCCATGAAACGCCGCCCGCAGCTACGCTAAGGAATGCGGCGGTGGATGTCAATCCGCCGAAACGGAGCCGCTACTTTCGTGCTGCAAACGTTCCAGCGCCCAAGCCGCGTGCTCGGCGATGGTCGCATCGTCGCCGGTTGCCAATTGCTCCAAGCGTTGAATGATAGGACCGTACCCAGGATTGTCAGGAGTAATGCGCGAATTTCCCAGCGCCACGCAGACATTGCGAATCAGCCCGCGCCACTTGGCGCGCTTCACGGGACTGCCTCGAAAAACTTTGCGAAATTCTTCTTCATCGAGCCACAGCAGCCCATCGAGCGCCGGGGCAAAAAGAGAGCCGTTCGTCTTTTCACCGGGCGCCGAATCTTGATTCGGGATGGGAGCGGAAGAGCGCGAGGTCATTCCTCGCGGATAGAATTCCGCGATTCGCGTCGCCGGGGCTTTGCGGTTCCACGGGCAAACATCCTGGCAAATGTCGCAGCCGAAAACCATGTTGCCCATCGCCGGCCGGAATTCCTGCGGTATCGGACCGCGAAGCTCAATCGTTAAATATGCAATGCATCGCCGCGCGTCGAGCAGGTAGGGCGCGACGATCGCTTCCGTGGGGCACGCGTCAATGCACCGGCGGCAACTTCCGCACATATCCGCGGGCGGCGGTTCTCCGTGCGGAAGGCTCGGCGTCAGTTCCAGGTCAGTCAGAATTACGCCGAGAAACAGCCAAGACCCGAGTTGCTGATTAATCAAGCAGGTATTTTTCGCCAGCCATCCAAGGCCCGCATATTTGGCCGCGACGCGTTCCAGCACTGGCCCTGTGTCAACGTACGCGCGCGCCTGAAACGCAACCCCAAATTCCGCGCGCATCCACGCGAGCAGTTCCTCGAGTTTGCTTTTCATTACATGGTGATAATCGCTGCCCCACGCATAACGCGAAATCCAGCCGCGCGGCTTGCGCGCGTCAGCTTCATCAACCGGCGCCGCGGTTGCATCCGTCCCCGTTGAATATGGAAAGGCCGCGTTGTAATTCAACGCGCAGACAATCACTGCGCGCGTTCCCGGCAGCACATTCTCCGCGCTTGCCCGCCGCCCATCATGCAAGTAGCGCATTTCGCCCGCGTAGCCGCGTTCGAGCCATTCCGGCAATCGCTGCAGCTCTTCGAATTCTTCAGCGGGTGCCACGCCACACAATTCAAATCCGACTGCGCGCGCGTGTTCCACTAATCGGTGGGTCTGCAGCGGCTCCTCCGTTCTCATGTCATGCGCTCCCGCAAGCGCTTATCATGCCTGAAATTTGGCTGGCCGGGAGCAAACGTTACTCGCCGCGCATTTCTCTGAAGTGCGCTGGTATGGTCGAGCGAGCATTGATACAATCCCGGTCATGGCAAATTGGCGGCAAATTCAAGGGCGCATTCGCCGGGCGCGTACGAGTGCTGACCCGCTCGCGAAACTCGCCGAATTATTTCAGAAGACGCGCGACGCGATGGTAGCGTTCGAAGCGGCAACGCTCGAAGAGAAGGCCGGGCGAACCGACGAGGCGATCCGCTGGTACACGGTGGCTGCGGAGCGTTTCCGCCGCGCCGATTGGCGGTTGAAGGCCGCCGAAGCGCTCACTCGCCTCGGAGCGCCCGTGCCGGAAGCCGTGAGCAGTTTACCGTCGGCGTTCACTTCCGATTCTGCTTTTGTTCCGGAAGAAAACGAAGTTTCTGGAAACATCGCAACGCCTGCTGAACGCGGACCGGATGCTGAGGGCGAGGATTCTGGTGAGCCAGGGGGCTCCGCCGATTCAGAAATGGCGGGAGAGACATCGGCGCCCACTGCGAAGGAAGGCGCTACGCCTGCACGACCCGGCGAACGTCATGGCCGCCGTCGCGGCCGCCGCGGTGGACGGCGACACAAGCGCCACGGCGCTGCAGGATCGCCCGGGGTTACCGCCGGAGCTGCGAAACCGTCAGAGGCACGCCCAACGATGCCGCGCACGCCGGTGTCACGTTCGCAAGGCACGCCTCGCCTGGCCGAATCTGTTTTCGCGACGCCAAGCCGTTCGTCCGAGGCCGAAGCCCAGTCCGAACCAGCAGTCGCACGATTCGCTCCCGAGCCCAGCGGTCCGCTCGTCGAGCGGTCCACGTACATTCGCGCCGGCGATCCCGCGCTTGCGTCGCGATTCGCGCATCTAGAATCCATGCTTCGGCGCTTAATCTCCGCGCCATTGCATCGCGTGGATGAATTGGAAGAAGCGCCCGCCGGTCCGGGAGTTTTCCTGCTTTCCGATTCTGATTTGATGACGAATTACTACGTCGAAGCTTGCCAGACGCTGCGCATCGGCACCAGCCAGCTCGCTCGCGCGGGACGCGCAGGACGCGGCGCCCGCACTGAAGGAAAAGCCTCGCTTCGCGCGCAGATGGCCGAGCATCTCTCGATCAACGACACGCAGGTCACCGCATACCTCGGCAAGCATTGCGTCGTGCGCTGGCTACAGATGGACGAAGACGCACCGCACCTCGCGCATTTCGTCATTGCGCTGTTGCGTCCCGCGCTCAACGTGGAGTAGCCCGCGCCGTTTTCTCTCGGTCGAGTCTCTAAAACAAACAAGGGCCCCGCGATCCACATCGCAGTGCCCTTGTCGTTTTGAGGCGCGAAATTCTCGCCTTGGTTGCCATACTTTAGAACGTCAAATGCAGCGCCATCTGAATAAACCGAGGACTCCCCAGCGTGTGCTGAATCATTCCCAGCGCACCGCTCGGCGGGCACTGGTATGCAGCCCCAGCCGAATCTGCTGTGCAGCCAGAGCCGGGGTACGCCGGAGGGTTATTGAAAAATGGGTTGAATAGGACGTTGTTGTTGGGCGTATCGAAGCTCGGATGATTGAAGATGTTGAAAAATTGAGCGTCGTACCGCAGTTTGAACCGCTCCGAAAGCTTGAATTCCTTGGACACGGAAAAATCGAACCGCGTCTGGAACGGTCCGCGGAAGATATTCCGGCCGGTCGCCCCGAATCCCGTCTCGTAGTAGTCGCAAAATGTCTGCCCGCCCGTCGTCGTGCAGGGCGGAACACCGCTCTGTCCCGGTGCCAGCAGCGGAACGCCGAACGCCGCCGCGTTGAGAACCGGCAGGGCGGGGTTCACGCCGGTCGTTCCCTGGAGGACTGCCCTTGTGGATGTGGATCCGGTTCCGCCAATCGGCACGATGGGATTGGTGATCGCGTCTTGCCCGCCTCCGTAGAAGAGGCTGGCCACGCCTCCGGAGAAGTCGGTCACGCTATAGGGCTGGCCGCTCTCGGCGACCGTAACTCCGCTGATGCCCCAGCCGTTCACAAGCCTGTCGGCCACGCCCGTCAGACGCGCCAGTTTCGGAATTTGATACAGGTAACTCAGAGTAAAAACATGCGTGCGGTCGAATCCAGAATTACTGTACGCGGTTCGCGGATCGAGTGGGTTGTTGCCGTTGTAGAAGAGCTGCAATCCGCTCCCTTCGTCCAGCGCGTGCGACCACGTGTACGAGCCGGTCACCAGCAGCCCGTGGCTCAGTCGCTTGTTTACCCCCACTTGCAATGCATTATAGTGCGAGATTCCTTCCGCCATATTGAAGTCAGAATTCGGATCATATCCGATGAACGGCGCTCGTAGCGCCACGTTCCCAGTGCCGAAACCATCGACGATCGTATTCTTCGTCTCCGCGGCGACGCCCGGAACGGTATAGCCGTAGGAATACGACTCGCCGTTGATCGGATTTTGCGGCGTGGCGATTCCCGCCTGATTGAACGGTATCGGAATCACTTCGTGTACGCCGTGGTTGCCAACGTAAGCAACATCGAGGAGCAGCGTGTTCGTGGGCTGCCACTGGAGATCCAGAGTCCAATTTTCCGAGTACGGGAGCGTGTTGTTTGGCGCATACCCGCCAAAAAACAGCGGTCCGCACTGGAATTGCCCCGTTGCGTTGCAAAACGGTGTCGTCTGGTTGTTGATGTTCGCCAGATTGGGCACCAGGGAAGTTACGCTGGATAGGTTCTGAGGCGGCGGTGGTGGCGCCGTTGTCCCAAACGGATTGGCGAAGCAATGCGAGCTCGTGCATGGTGAGAGGAACGGAACGACGAAGGGCTCTTCTGTGGTGACGCCGAACGGGCCGCTGATGCCGCCGCCAGCGCTCGGCGACAACTCCGTGAAGAATTCGCCCCGGTCGTAGTACATGCCAAAACCGGTGCGTACCACGAAATTCTTCAGAAAAGACGGACTCCAAACCAACCCGATTCGCGGGCTAAAGCCCCACTGGCGCCCGGTGAGCGTCGACGCGCTCACTCCGGATGTTCCGAAGGCCTTGCTAGTACCCGCTACCACTAATCCGATATTGGTGAACTGAGCCGCCGGATCAGGGTTGGACGGATTTGCGCACGCAGGGCCGCAACTGTAATTGTTAGCGTAAAAATTTGTCAGGAAGCCGTGTTTCTCGACCAACGGACCGTCCCAATCCCATCGCAATCCCGCGTCCAGTGTAAGGTTCGACCTGACGCGGATATTGTCCTGAACGTAGGCACCGACCTGGCTTGTCCGGTAATACCGGTTGGTCGAGCCGGTCAGCAGTTGCGAGTTACTCACGCCGGAACAAAAATTGTTCACACTGCAGACCGTTCCAGTCAAAAATCCAGGAAAATCCGCGAATCCAAGCTGCGCGGTCTGGTCATTGTGATTTACCACGTTCAGTTGATTGCGATCGAACACCACTCCGGTTGAAATGTTGTGCCGCCCATGGATCCAGTTCAAATTCGTTGCCAATTCGTACTGGTTCTGAAAAATCCCCGCGTTGGCGAAGTTCGAGGTCGGCCCGATCGACAAGTTCCCAAAGTTAGGGTTGGTATTCCCGGAACTATTGCCAATAAACATGCCGGGAAATCGGGTGCTTCCGAATAAATTGATCTGCGCCGTTGATGGGCTTAGCGCCTGAGATACCCCTGCATACGCGATCTCCCGCACAAATCCGACTCGCTGCTCCCACGTCAGGTCGGGAGACATCACGGTCGTGTTGTCCACCGAGTAGACTTGGCTTCCCGCGTTCAAATTCTGTGGAAACCCGAGCACGGACGCCACCGCAAAGGGACTGTAGCTGGGATTGTGCTGGAAGTAGTACTTTCCAGACAGACGGTCTTTTGCGCCAAAATTGTAATCCACGTTCCCATTCACTTGGTTTGCCGTAAACGTGGCGGTACTTTGGACCGGCGCGTCATAACCGAGCTGCGCGATGGTGGTGAGATTCGTAATGGTCGGCGTCGGAATGATGAAATTGCCGTTGGGCAGCGTCGCGCTCATGATCTTTTGCGCCGCTGGATCAATGTCGTTTGCGGTAAGACTTGTTCCGAAGTCGGCATTGGCAGCGGCCGCCAGGCCGGCGGCGCTGCGGTCGTTCGTCAGGTGCAGCGGCACGTTCAACCCGGAGAACGCATTTTCACCATCCGAAACGCGCTGTCCCTGGTAGGAAGCGAAAAAGAAAAGCTTGTTGCGAATAATCGGGCCGCCCAACGTGCCGCCGAAAGTATTGCGATGCAAAGCCGGACGCGGATCAATGGGGTTCCCATTTGAGTCCCGTCCTGCGGCATTAAAGAAGAATTCGTTTGCATTCCAGCCCGTGGTCTGATGGTATTCGTAAAGTTGTCCGTGAAAATCGTTAGTGCCAGAGAGCGTCGTGAGTTCGATGTGCGCTCCACTGTTCGCGCCCTGTGATGCATCGTACATCGAAGTGTTCACATGCAATTCTTCAATCGTTTCCGGAGGCGGCGTCGGAAGTCCTTGCCCTATCGCGTCATAGACTGAAGTGCCGGTCTGTATTTGGCCTCCTCCCAGGAAACTTTCTCCCGTGTTCAACACCAGCCGATTTGACCCGACCGAACTCGACGACTTGCCGTTGAAAATATTGTTCGCATTGACCCCGTTAAACGCGAAGCTGTTGCTGGTGTCGCGCTGGCCATTCGCCCAGATGTTTTGATTGCCCAAGCCGGCGTTTGTGCCCGAGCCGCTCAGGAGATCGGCGCTGACGCCCGGCGCCAAAATTGCCAATTGCGTGAAGCTGCCCGTTCCAAGCGGTGTGCTCTGAATCACTTGCGTGCCCAAGGTATAACCGTTGGTCGTGTCTGTCTGATTCAGCAGCGGCGTGCCCGTCACCGTCACCGTCGAGCTGACCTCGCCCGGTTGCAGTGTCGCGTTCACAGTCGTAGTCAAATTCCCGCGCACCAGAATGTTCGAGTGCACCTCGGTCTTGAATCCTTGCTTCGAGATCGACACGCTATACGTCCCGATCGGCAAATTTGCGATATTGTACGACCCATCGTTCTGCGTCGTCGCGTTCACAGTCAGGCCCGTGCCCAGGTTCTTCGCTTGCACGGTGGCTGCTCCTACCACGGCATTTGACGTATCCGTCACGGTTCCGTTGATCGCGCCCAGCGTCTGCTGAGCCTTCGTCACCAGCGGCAAGCACGCGAGAAGAATCAGCAGCAGGAAAATCGAACGGCTAATTTTGTGAGTCATCATTTTCTCACCCCGAAAGATTGTGCGCTTTTACTATTAGTCGCGAAATGCGTCAAGCCGTCCTGTGGATTTCTTCCGTGACTCCAGATTTTCCGGCATTCGCGCCGGCGAATTCTTCCGTTTTCACGTTACGCGTTCTTTGCAGTTTGGTTACGTCACGATGAATCGTGACAGGTCGCCGATTGTCCGCTCGGATTCGTTCAGATGTTTTGCTAGAAATTCAGTCGCGCTCCGATCTGGATTTGCCTCTGGTTGATGAGCGAATTGCTCGACGCCGTCACGTGCAGGAAGTCGGGATTGAACGTCAGCGTGGGTTTCGCCGCGGTGCCGCCGGCAACGTACAGCAAAGAATCCACGCCCGTTGCGTTTACATGATTCATCAGGTTGAATGCTTGCACGAACATTTTGAAATTCCAACGTTCCGTGATTGGGAAAGACTTGGCGACTTCGAGGTCCACGTCAACAACTCGCGGCATCTGGAAGCTATTGCGCGCAATCCATGGCGGACGGTTCGTCGATGTTCCTGAACCATTGATCCCCGACGAAAGAGCGCCGGTTCCAGATGGGGCGCTGCCAGAAACGGTGCCCGTGATAGGGGCTCCGGACTGCGCAGTGATAATCGGCGAAATCGAGAAACCGTTCAGCAAGAGCTCGCCCATCCTTCCGCCTTTGAAGTACGACGGCTGCCACACAGCCAGAACGACGAAGCGCTGGGGCATATTGAACGTCGACGTGGCGTTCTCCAGACCCAAGTCGAACGGGTTGAACACGTTGAGCTGAGGAGTCCCGGTGTTCGAGGATTGACCGGTATCCTGGGCATGGGAGTAAGTGTAAAAAGCCTGCACCTGGAGGCCGTTCGTCAACCGGCGATTGAACTGAATCGCCAGAGCATTGTAATGAGAGTTCACGATGCTCTCGATGTTGCTGATCGCACCAAAATTCGCGTTGGGTCGGGTACCTGTAAATAGCGGCGTTGTGAACTGCTGGCTGTCAAATGTGCCGCCGGATACTGTATAGGTGATTGTGCTCGTAGGCTGCGGAAGATTTTGGTCGATATACGTGGGGAGGTTGCGGCCGACGCTTCCGATATAAGAGACAGAAATCGCGGTATTCCGCGCGAGCTGGTGCTCAAAGACGGCATCGAATTCGTGGACCATTGGAACCTCGAGGTTATTTCCCACAACCACGACGTTAGGCGTATTGAGGGTCCCCGTCGGTGCCGCTGCGGCGATATTGGGATAGAGCGGTGCGCCCGCAGTGGTGGGCCTGAACTGGAACGTGAGCTGACCGGCGGGGTTGCCGGTATCCGCGATGGCGTTAAAAATGTTCGCGTTGATAATCCGACCGTAATAAATGCCGTATCCGCCCCGCAGGACTGTGGTGCCCTTGCCTGTCAGATCCCAAGCCACGCCAACACGCGGTCCGAACGCATCGTTGTCGTTAGGCAACTTTCCCGATTGCAGCAAAAGGGTATTGGGAATTTGCGCGCTCGGGAGGCTCTCCCGATCATATCGGAGGCCAAGATTCAACGTCACGCTCGGTCGGATCCGCCATTCGTCGTTCGCGAACAATCCCGTATCCACAGTAGTGAAAGCAAAGCCTTGCGGGCCGAATCCCTGAAAGAAGTTGTTGTAGCAGCCCGTCGGGGCGCTGCTGGTTCCACAAGGGGGCGCGGAGAAGCTGTTCGTAAAGGCGGCATAGTCGCTGATGAAGTCCACGCGGTTGCTATAGGAATACGCGCCAAAGCCCTCAAACAAGTTTTCATCAAGATCATTCACGCGGTTTATGTCCGCGCCGAACTTGAACAAGTGCGTCCCGTGGCTCAGCGCCACCGTGTCGGTCCATTGATACCGGTGCTCGTCGGGAAATGCCGGCCGCTGCAGGAAGTTTGGCATGCCAAAGGTGATGCCGCCGCCACCGGAGATAGCAATCTGCGGCGAAAACCCTGTCGTCGCCACCGGCTCGCCGGGCAGCACCGTGCTGTTCGACTCGAATTCGAAGTCCCGCCCATATTCAAACAAAAATTGGTTTGTCGTCAGAGAGTTTAGCGTTGAGCTGAGCCGTGCAATGACCGTGTCGTCCTTCACGAAGTCATCTCCGAAGCTGTCTATTCCGCGCGCAACAACTGCGCCGGTCTGAATGCCCCCCGGCGAGCTCCAGCGCATCCTGTTGTATTCTACTGAAACGTGATTGTTCGAATTCACCTGCCAATCAATTTTCGGCAGCAGGACAAGCTCGTCACCCGTTCGCGGGACCGTGCCTGTAACGCTCTGAAGAAACGCCAGCCCGGCATTGGCTTGCGTGGTCGAAATGCCCCTGCTTGCCAGAGTCGCGGTTTCTGCGCTGGTGAAAGGAGCGAAAAACGCCGATGGATTGCCCGGCACGCCCACGGCCGGGAATTTCCGAAGCTGCTGATCGGCGCTGAAGAAGTAGAACAACTTGTTTTTAATGATTGCGCCGCCCAGTGTGCCTCCGAACTGGTGCTGTTTATCTTCCGGGTTGATGTGCACCGTTGTATTAACGCCATTCACCAGCACCGTCTGCACGGCGAACGGATTGATGGCGCTGAAATCGCTATCCCGGAAGTACCAGAAGGCCTCTCCATGGAATTCATTGGTGCCGCTTTTGGTGATCGCGTTGATGACGCCGCCTGCGGACCGGCCATACTCCGCCGAATAATCTGAGGTGTTCACCTGGTATTCCTGGATGGAGGCCTCGCTGATCGAATAGCTGATGCGTGTCCGGCCTTTCTCCTCGGAGAAAAAAGCCTGGTTGTCGTCTCCGCCGTCCACGGTGCTGTTATTCAGCAGACCCGAAATTCCGCGGAAGCTGACCAGACCGAATCCGCCGTCCGGCGCGGCTCCCGGCGTCAACAACTTAAAGGCGGACCACCTTCGTCCATTGATCGGCAGATTTCCGATGGTGGTCGAGTTCACGTTTGTGCTGAAGTCGGGGCTATCGGTCGTGACAACGGGGGCCTCCGCCGTGGCTACCACGGTCGTGCTCTGGCCGGCGACTTGGAGATTTGCGTCCACCGTTGTGCTAAGGCCCACCTCCACCGTCACATTATTCTGCGTGTAGGTGCCGAAGCCGCTTGCGTTCACTTCAACGGCGTAGCCGCCAGGATGCAGGTTATCGATCACGTATCGTCCGTTTGCGTCGGCGGTCGCGGAAGCGCGGGCATTCGTCGACACATTCGTCGTTGTCACGCTGGCGCCGGGAATCACTGCGCCGCTCGGATCTCTTACCGTCCCAACGATAGCCCCAGCTGTAGTGGATTGCGCCTTCGTTGACATCGGCAGAGCCACGCAGAGAATCAGCAGCACGGAAACTAGCCAGCCAGCCTTGTGTGTGATCATTATTTTGCTCACCCCCGAAGATTGTGCGCTTTTACTATTCCTCAGAAGGCGCGTCAAGCCGTCCTGTGGATTTCTTGCGTGATTCCAGACTCTCTCCGGCATTTTTCGCGCGCGCGGATTCTTCCGTTCTCACGTTACGCCTTCTTCGCAGTTTGGTTACGCCCTAATGAATCTTGATAACTCGCGTCTAATTGAGCAAAACTGCTCATCTGAAGGGATCCTTTCGCTGCGTGATCCCGCCGTTTAACCCTCAAAACAACCGCTTGGATGTTTACACTAGACGAACCCCCCTGGTCATTGCAAACTATGGGCGGGCAATACTTTAGGGGGAGCTGCCCGTTCACCCTTTCGTTCAGTACACGGCCGAACGGCGGCTTCATACAATTCAATTGCGTTAGATTCTCTTAACTCTGAGGAAACGGAGGTTCGAGCCATGCCCATTACGGTTCGTAACCGCATCTGGAAATCATTTGACTGGACGCTTTGCAAAGCGGCCACCGTCACATTCAACTCGGTTCAATATTTCAACAAGCGGAATCCCAATCCGGCGTTCACGCCGAAGTGGTCCGATAAGCCCATGCTCAAGTCATGGGAGAAGAGCAAGCCGACGCTCGGCTGGCCGCGTACCACCGATTCTCTTTGTCCGGGCTGCGTGAAAGAAGCCCGCGAAGCCATCATCAACGGCAAAAAAGATTGGACTGACCTCGTCCATGAAAAAGTCGGCGAGATTAAAGCGCAAATCGTCGAGCGCGACGGTCAGGTCTGGATGGTGAAGGATTGCCCCATCCACGGCGTGTGCGAAGACCTGATGGCCGTCGATGCGAAATTCCTCGAATGGATCGAGAAGAATTTCCCCGGCCGCGATATTCCCGCGCACAATGACGAAGATCTCCATCGCCACGGCTCCAGCACTGTTCGTTACGGCCGCGGCTCCGTGCTCACCGTCGACCTCACCAATCGCTGCAACATGATGTGCGATCCCTGCTTCATGGACGCCAATCAGGTTGGCTACGTTCACGAGCTGAGCTGGGAAGAAATTCAGGAAATCCTCGAGAACGCGACCAAAATCAAGCCGCGCCGCCAAATGTCCGTGCAATTCTCCGGCGGTGAGCCGACGATGAGTCCGTATTTCCTCGACGCGGTTCGTTACGCCCGCAAAGTCGGCTACAACAGCGTGCAGGCCGCCACGAATGGCATCGAGTTCGC
>DATLSS010000026.1:0-12786 GCA_035534035.1 Candidatus Acidiferrales bacterium
CAATGAAAAGGGCACGCGGGGAGCGTGCCCTTTTTTTCCCTGGCGCGCCGGGGTTGCGGACACGTTCAGGGCTTGCTTGCTGGCCGGATGCGCAGCCGCAACACAAGATCGAATGCTTGCCCAGCCCAGAAAATATTCAGCATCACGGGTTACCAAAACCTTGCGCGAATTCAACGCGCAGGCCCCGCAACGGAGGAGCTAAAAATCGTCAGGCGGAGGCGGCGTCCCGGGCTTGGCGAATCGCCGTTTCATCATTCCGCCACTTTTCACGGTGTAGTCCTGCGGCACCATGAAAAGCGATTGCGCCGGTTCGCTCCGACTGATGTTCGTCAATTGAAACGTGGTCGTGCCGAACCGCGGATCCGTGCGCGTGCTCGAAATCACCATTTGCAGATCCGGCGAGTACCATTCCTCCCGGGAAATCACGATCGGCTTGTCATTGCCAATCTGGCCCACGGGAATCGTGCGTGTGCGGCGCGTCCCTTGTACGGTTAAACCATCCATCGTCTTTGTGCCCAGCGACACGGTCTGCACGTCAGGATTCTGTCCACCTTTCATCTTTTGTCTCATCATCCATCGTCCCTGCCCCTTTGCGCCCGCCGGGCGGCTGATGATCATCGCCGTCTTTTTGTTCTCATTCAAAATGTAATTCTTCCCGGCCGCGGGGTCCCGGATGAACGCGAGGTGTGGCACTTGGCCGGACGCCGCAAGCGGGCCAATGGCCGGCAAGGTGATGTCTTGCCTTGTTCGGCCGACGCCATCGCGCGCGATGCTGCCCGTCTCTTTTCGGTCCACACGCGTCCCGTCGGAAAGCACTTGCACCGTCTCGTGCGTCACTTGCGCGGAGAACGGTGCGTTCGTCACCACTTTCCCGCCAAATGCGCCCACAATCCGCTCGAACACAAAGCTCCCCGGCCCCATTTCCCCCCGATGAGGCCCTGGCATTCCCTGCCCCAGGGCATGTCCCGTTTGCATAGTCACGCTCATCCCCAGCGCTACAATTGCCATCACGGCGCAATTGGCAATCCTACTCACCGTTGTCCTCATCATTGTCCTCATCATCATTGTCGAACTCCTCGTTTCTGTTTCCTTGCGGCACGGAAGCCGCCTCAAGCCAATATTTTTCTACTGCACCAGACGCACGGCGCGCGGCAAGCCGTCTTCGCCGACGAGCAAATCCGCCTGAACCACATCCCCCGCATGCACTTCGTCCACCGGATAGCCCAGGCTGCCCAACGCGCTGCGAGTCATGGAAACGCGAACCACCAGTCCGGAATCATCCGGCGACAGGCTTTCACCGTATGGCACGGGAACGAAATCGGTATTCAAACCTTCCGCCGTCACGGTTTCAACAAGCTCGGTCTGCGGCGCTGCGCCATTCGCGTTGGAATTCACGGGATTTGTCACAACCGCCCTTCCATTCCTCTTCGTTTGCTCAATCCGAGGCCGCGAGAAATTCCATGCGCCAATCGCGAGAAGCAAAGCAGCGGCCGCGGCGAGTGCTGACCATTCGAGCCAGCGTAGGCGCGTACGACGCTCGCGATGCCGATTCCGCTCGAGGCTGCGGCGATGCTCGCGAAACGCCGAGACGAGCGCCGACTCAATATGGGCGGGAGCTTCGAGACGCTCCGCGTCCTGCGCGGCTTCGTCAAATGCCAGGGCGAGCACCTGCGCCTGCGCAAGTCGATTCGCGCAACGTTCACAAGTCTGCGCATGAAACTTGGCCCTCACCGCGGCAGACTTATCGAGCGCATCGGGCCGGGCCAGCTCGTGCACAATGTTCTCAAATTCCGCGCAAGTCATTTTCGTCTGCTCCGTCATTCGATTCCTGTCATCACAGCGGTCGAGCGTTGTTTCATCTGGCGCCGCCCACCGCCGTTGAAGGCTTTTTCAGCGGCGCCGCCGCGGGACGCAATTTCGCAACCAACATTTCACGCGCGCGCGCCAATCGCGAACGCACCGTTCCAATGGGGCAACCAAGAGCCTTCGCCGCGGCGGCGTAGTCGAAACCTTGCAGGTCGCAGAGCGATACAGCCTCGCGGTAATGCGCGGGCAGGGCCAGCACCGCGCGGTGAACGCGTTCGGTAATTTCAGCGCGAGCCAAGCCGTCTGATAAAGACTCCCCTAGCCCATAGGAGAGTGACGCCTGGCCCGCGCGGACGTGCAAATCGTCGTCCTCAGCGAGCGGGACAAAGCGGCTGTCCGACTCAACAAGCCGCCGCACGTGATTCCGTGCGATCCCGAAGAGAAAGCCTTGCGGCGTACCGCGTGCGGAGTCGAATTTCGCGCCTTCGCGAATCAGAGTCATAAAGGCCTCTTGCACCACTTCCTCGGCCGATTCGGGGCGGCCAGTCATGTGCAAAGCGAAGCGGTAAATCGGGCGCTGGTGGCGCAAATAAAACGAGCGAAAGGCATCATCGTCGCCGCCCATCATGCGGCGCAACAGTTCCTCGTCT
This sequence comes from Candidatus Acidiferrales bacterium, assembly GCA_035534035.1. Taxonomy (GTDB): domain Bacteria; phylum Acidobacteriota; class Terriglobia; order Acidiferrales; family UBA7541; genus DAHUXN01. The sequence goes on from DATLSS010000026.1 coordinate 2,457, forward strand.
CGGGGTTCAGCCTCGTCCGGCATCACACTCTATTTGACGTACCCGCCGCGCCTTACGTATATGCATTCGTCTGGCGCGTGGCAAAAGTTCCAGAAAATTACCCGCTATATCATAAACACGGGGCGCGAAGAATCGTTGCAGCACTTGGAACCTTGACCCTGCGCGCGCCGTTTCGTACTTTAGAGGCGATCTAACGGAGGAAATATGCAGGAATTCGATCCCCACGTGCTCGAAGAAAAGCCCATTGCGCCGCCCGCCGAATTTCAGAAACGTGCGCGCGTCCGCACGCTCGAAGAATACAAGAAACTTTACGACCGGGCGAAAAACGATCCCGAAGGTTTCTGGCGCGAGCAGGCGAAAATGCTCGACTGGTTCGACCCGCCGAAAAAAGTGCTGGAGTGGAATTTGCCGCACGCGAAATGGTTTTCGGGCGGGAAATTGAACGTGGCGCACAATTGCCTGGATCGGCATCTGGCAAAGAATGGGAAGAAAGTCGCACTGTTTTGGGAGGCGGAAGATGGAAAGCAGTTAAAGTTCACCTACGCGGAGCTGCACGAACGCGTGTGCAAATTTGCGAATGCGTTGCTGACGCTCGGCGTGAAGGCTGGCGATTGCGTTGCGGTATATATGCCGATGATTCCGGAGTTGCCGGTTGCGCTGCTGGCGTGCGCGCGGATTGGCGCGATCCATTCAGTAGTGTTCGGGGGATTCAGTGCTGTGGCGCTTGCCGACCGCATTGGCGACGCGAAGTCGAAGTGGCTCATCACCGCCGATGGCGGATATCGCCGCGGCCACGTCGTGCCGTTGAAAGACACGGCGGACAAGGCGATTGAGAGCTGTCCCACAATTGAAAAAGTTGTGGTGGTGAAGCGCACTGCGGAGAAAGTCGCGTGGAAGGATGGCCGCGATTTGTGGTGGCACGAGCTCGAGGAGAAAGCCTCCGCAAATTGTCCCGCACCGCCATTCGATTCCGAGCACCCGCTCTACATTTTGTACACAAGCGGAACGACGGGAAAACCGAAGGGCGTACTGCATACTTCCGCGGGATATTTGCTCGGCTGCATGTACACGATGCAGCTGGTTTTTGATTTGCGCGACGATTCGCGTGACGATGACGTGTACTGGTGCACCGCAGACATCGGCTGGGTGACGGGGCACAGTTATCTGGTTTACGGGCCGCTCGCGAATGGCGCCACATGCGTGATGTACGAAGGCGCTCCCGATTTTCCGAAGCGCGACCGCTTCTGGGAAATTATCGAACGCTACCAAGTGTCGATCTTTTACAGCTCGGCCACCGCCGTGCGCGCTTTCATGGCGTGGGGCAAGGATTGGATCACGAAGCACGATTTGTCGAGCTTGCGATTGTTGGGGACGGTGGGCGAGCCCATCAACCCCGCAGCGTGGAAATGGTATTTCGAGGCGATCGGCGGAAACCGCTGCCCGATTGTCGACACCTGGTGGCAAACAGAAACGGGCGCCATCATGATTTCGCCGCTGCCCGGCGCAACGCCGATGAAGCCTGGCTCGGCAACGCTGCCAATGCCTGGAGTGATTTCGCGCGTGGTCACAATGAAAGGCGAGCCCGTGAAGCCCGGCGAGACAGGCTACTTGGTGATCGAGAAGCCGTGGCCTTCGATGCTGCGCACAATCTATGGAGATGACGAACGCTTCCAGCGCGATTACTGGACGCGCATTCCGGGCGTTTATTTCACGGGAGACGCCGCGCAATGCGACGCCGATGGATACACGTGGGTCCTGGGCCGCGTTGACGACGTGATTAAAGTGGCCGGGCACCGGCTGAGCTCCATGGAAATCGAGAGCGCGCTCGTAAGCCATCCGTCGGTGGCCGAAGCGGCGGTGGTCGCGCGGCCCGATGAAATCAAAGGCGAGGCGATTGTGTGTTTTGTGACGCTGCGTTCGGGGATTGAACCAACGCGCGAGTTGCGCGTAGCGTTGGTAGAGCATGTGGCGCTGACGATCGGAACGATTGCACGGCCCAGCGAAGTGCGTTTCGCCGACCTGCTGCCCAAAACACGCAGCGGCAAAATCATGCGCCGCCTGCTGCGCGAAGTCGCCGAAAAAGGCGGCGTCTCCGGCGACACGACGACGCTCGAAGACTTGAGCGTCATCGCGAAACTCGCCGCCGCGAAGGGGCACGACGACGAATAATCGCACGGTCCTGAGGCTATGGAAATCAATGCGGCTATTTCGAAGGAGGAGGCGAAAAAAATGGAAGCAGGAGCAAATACATCAGCGGCAACCAATGTGGCGCCGGACGCGCCGCCGAAGGAACTATTGCAAATAGCGGACGCATTCATTGTCAACCGTTGTTTAGGCGCGGTGGCAAAGTTGGGAGTCGCGGACTTGCTCGCGCAAGGGTCGAAAAGCACTGCGGACCTCGCAACGGAGCTCAAGGTGAACGAATCGGCGCTACGTCGCGTGTTGCGCGCAGTAGCCAGCGTGGGAGTATTCGAAGAGACAGGATCGCGCGTTTTTGGAAACAACCGGCTGTCGCACTTTCTGCGCAGCGACGTGCGAGGCTCCATGCGTGCGCGGTTCGTTTTCGGCTGGAGCGAATTTTTCTTCGCGCCTTTTCAGGAAATTCTCTACAGCGTCAAGACGGGTCAGCCGGCCAGCATCAAAGTGCACGGCATGGACGACTTCGAATATTTGCGCCAGCATCCCGACCAAGCTCGCATCTTCGATGACGCGATGACGTCGATGTCCGCAGCGATTGGGCCTGCGGTGGCCGCTGCGTACGACTTTGGGCGCTGGGGCAGCCTGATGGACGTTGGCGGAGGCAACGGTATTCTGCTGGCGTCCATTTTGAAGGCGCATCCGAAATTGCGCGGCGTGCTGGCGGATTTGCCGCACGTGCTCGAACGTGCGCGCGAACGCGGCTTACTTGGCGGCGAACTCGAAGGGCGCGCGACGATACAACCGTGCGATTTCTTCCACGAGATTCCTTCCGGCTGCCGCGCTTACGTTATGAAGAGCGTCATCCACGATTGGGACGACGAGAAGGCGCAAAAAATCCTCTCCAATTGCAGGCGGGTGGTGCCGAATGATGGGGCACTGTTGCTGGTCGAATGGGGCTTGGAGGAAGGCAATCAGCCATCACCGGGGAAGCTCGTGGATATTGCCATGCTCGTGCTCACTGGCGGCAGAGAGCGTACCACCGACCAGCATCGAGATCTGCTCGGCGCCGCAGGCTTCCGCCTGAATCGCGCCATCCCCACAGCCACCGGCATGATGGTTATCGAAGCGCTGCCGACGTAGACATCGAGCGATGGTATTACCATGCTCCCCCGGGCGAAAAATAAGGCTCGTCCTCCTGACGCCCCCGCTGTCGTGAAACGAGCTATTATCCTCAAACACCTCCTCGTGAAGGGCCTTGCAACTCCTCCGCCTGATTACCTTGCAGAGCTCATGAAGGGATGGAGCAAGGATGAACTGAGTAAATTTATCGCCGAAACCCAACGGCGGTCCGCGGACCAGGTTCAGCGGCTCCGTGACAGTGGATTGTGGAACGACATGGATCGGCCAGAGCGTGACCTTATGCAAGCCGTGCCGCCGGAGATCACGAAGCAATCTCTAATGGATGCAAATTGGCTCGCGGAGGCTATCGTTTGTCTCCTCTGGGCGCTTGGCTATGTTTCGGAATTACTACCGTATGACGAACCGGCCAGTCCCGAATTAACGAATCTGCTTCCTGCGGAATCCGCCGCAGTGCTCGTCAAAAAAGCAGCGCTTCGTCCGGCAGACAGCATTAGAAAACAACGCGACCTTGCCGAACTTTGGCATTGGCGCGCTCGGACGCGGCAACTGCAGGAATCCGGACGCATGCCGCCCGTGCTTCCAGGCGGGCTGACTATTGAGAATGTGCTGCAAATGTCGTCCGCAAGAGCAGCGGAGAATGGAGCCTTCCCGTCAGCGATCTGTGACGACTTCCCCCTATTCCGAAAATCCTACCGCGACCTGACTGACGAAGAGTTTTCGGCCGCCACATCGATTGCGATGGAGCGTCATCGGGCTCTCAATTGGCTCTGCGGATATGCACCAAAGAATTGATGGTCAGAGACGCCCACCGATACGTGACGTTTATCCTGTCCTGCAAAACGCCAAATAATTTCGGGCTAGTCCGACCCTAGTCGGGCCCTACATTTAATGACGCGCCGTAGGACTTGATGAGGCGGGCGTACCAGAGGGCGGAATCCTTTGGGATGCGGCGGCGCGAGGGGAAATCGACGAAGATCATGCCGAAGCGCTGCGTGTAGCCTTCCTGCCATTCGAAATTATCGAGCAACGACCAATGAAGATAGCCGCGGAGCGGGACGCCTTCGGCGGAGGCGCGAGCGAGCGCGAGGAGATAGCGCGCGGTGAAGTCGATGCGCTGCGGATCGTGCACTTTATCGTCGAGCGAAATCCAGTCGCAGGACGAGCAGCCGTTTTCGGTGATGAAAATGGGCATTTGGTAGCGCTCGTGCAGCCATTTCGGTCCCCAGTACATGGCGTCAGGCGTCACTTGCCAGCCAAACGCGGTGAGCGGAAAGCCCGCGGGAAAATGAACCTCCTCGGGTTGGCCATTCAGCTGGCCGGGCGCGGCAGCGCGCACCAGCCAGCCGCCGTAGATATTCGCGCCGAGGAAATCGAGGGACTGGTGAATGGTTTCCATGTCTCCCGCGAGGATCTGGGGAGCGTCTTTGCCGAGCGCAGCGAGCGCGGACGCGGGATAACGTCCGAGAAAAACGGGATCGAGCCACCAGGCGTTCTCGCGCCACCAATGAGCGCCGGAGAAATGATCGAGCGGGCTGGCGAAAGTGGATTCTCGCGCGGCGGCAGCGTCGGCGGCGGAATCGGCGGCGGGCAACGAAGGCGAGACGTCACAAGCATAGCCGATTTGCGCGGGCCGATGCGTGTTGGCGCGAATCGCTTGCACGGCGCGGCCGTGTGCGAGAAACGTGATATGTGCGGCGCGCATGTATTCGGCGCGGGCCAGCTTTTCGCCCGGAGCTTGCACGCCGGTGACGTACGCGCCGCCAATGAACGAGCGCGGCTCGTTGATGGTAAGCCAGTGCGTGACGCGATCGGAGAGAGCGCGAGTGACGACGGCGGCGTAATCGCCGAACCACTGTGGCATGTCGCGCGAAAGCCAGCTGCTGCGGCGATGCAGCGCGAGCGGCGTGTCCCAATGAAATAACGTGGCGATAGGAGCGATGCCGGCGGCGAGAAGCGCGTCAACGAGGCGGCTGTAGAAATCGAGGCCCTTTTGATTGACGCTGCCCGTGCCCTCGGGGAGCACGCGCGGCCAGGAAAGGCTGAAGCGAAATGCGGTGAGGCCCATGTCGCGCATGTGTAAAATATCTTCGGCGTAACGGTGATAAAAATCGCAGGCGACATCACCCTTTTGACCGTCACGGATTTTGCCGGGTTTGCGTACGAATTCGTCCCAGACGGACACGCCTTTCCCGTCTTCGCGCGCAGCGCCTTCGATTTGGTAGGCCGAAGTCGCGGCGCCCCACAGAAAATCCTTCGAAAACGGCGGAGTGGTTTGCTCCCCAGATGATGTTTGCGAAGTCGGCGCGGCTTCCGCGACGCGCAAGTGTGGAAGCGAAAGGGCCGAAGCGCCGGAAACGGAGAGGAATTCGCGGCGGGTGAGATTGTGCGAGATGCTTCGTGGTCGCGTCATTTCGTGCACGTTAAGAGTTACTTCCCCGGGTCGAACATGCCGGCGGCGACGCGCGTGACCAAGCTGCGCGGAGCCAGCCGCTGCCCTTCGACGCTCAGCTTGTTTTTTAAGCCGGAGATTACGCTGCTCTTCCCCTCAGCGAGCGCGCGCAATCCGACCCGCGCCACTTTTCCGGCGGTTTCCGCACCGCGAAACGTGTGCTCAGGCTGGCCGGCAACTTCGCGAAATTCGGTGGTGGTTGAGCCGGGGCAAAGCGCGCAAACGTGAACGCCATAGCGGCGAACTTCCTCTGCGATTCCCTCGGCGAAAAGCAGGTCAAAGGCTTTCGTGGCGGCGTATGTCGAAATGTAAGGCACGGCTTGAAAGGCCGCGACGGACGCGACGATCAGAATATCTCCGTGGCCTCGCGCCACCATTTCGGGCAAATAGAGGCGCGTCAGATGAACCACCGCAGCGCAATTGACCTGGATCATTTCGAGTTGGCGCGCAAGGTCAGATTTGTGAAGCGCGCCGTAGGAGCCGAATCCGGCGTTATTGATCAGCAGCTCGATTTCGAGGTTCTTCGTCTGCGTGAAGGCGCGAATCTCCTCCGGCGCGCCTGGCTGCGCAAGGTCACCTGCGAAAACTTCGGTCTTGATGGCATGACAGGCGCCCAACTGCGAGGCAAGTTCTTCGAGGCGGTCGCGACGGCGCGCAGTAAGCACCAGATTTGCGCCCCCAGCGGCAAGCTGTTCCGCCAGCGCTCGGCCGATTCCGGCGCTCGCGCCGGTCACCAATGCCCATTTCCCTGCCCACCTGCGTTCCTCCTGCGCCATCGCCTGTCCCCCCGAATGCCCGACGGGCAAATCAAATCACAGTCGGGCACCGCTGAACAGAGAGAAATAGCTCGGAAGCCAAATAAGCAGGAGCGCCGTCAGGTTGAAAACAGGATTATGCGGCAGCTTCAGAGCGCTGCTCTGGCAAACCGGAACGGGCCAGTCAGCCAATATTTTCTGGCCGTTTGCGGCACAATGCGCGCAAGTGGAATGAGATGGAACTTACTCCTGCGGGGACAGCTCTGATGAGAATTGGTAGAAGAATACCGAAAACTGATATCTCGCACAGGCAGTCGACTCCGGGCCTGAATAATGCTGGAATTGCGCGCACCCTGAACGCGTGCTTGGTGCCGCGTGCGTTACCGGCGAGCCCAGACCGCGTCTCGAAGCCGCACGCCTTGCTCTTTCATGCCATCAAGCAGGCGGCGGGCCCACACGAATTCCGCGCCCAGAAGCCCCAAACCAAGCAACATCACTAGCCAGCCCGGTGCGGGGCTGAAGAACAACACTACGCCGAGAGCGAGCAGCGTAAAGCCGAGGAGGATTCGAAGGAAGCGCTTTGCCTGTTGAAGAGTCCTGAAGAACATTGCCGTAACCTGTTCCGTTCTACCAACCAGTTGGGCCGTCGAAAAGACCGTATAACGGGCCGATATAACCTGTAGTTCCGCTTGCATTTCTCAAGCATCATTTTAGATGCTTACACGCGGCTATAGATTCATTAGCACGCGAATGACCAAACCGCCGGCACTTGCTTAGCGCAAAAACCGCACAGACAATGGCCTTCCGTTCTGGCCGCGCTGGCGACGGAAAACAAAATTGCGCGCAACCGGAAAAGAATTACCTGGCGAGAGCAAAAAATGGGACTGACAACCGTACCCGTCGCAATCCCGGAAGACGCAAAAGAAGACCGGCTATAACCCCGTGAAGCCATGTTTGATTTCTGCTGTGTTAGCCGCCGGTTTCGGGCACAATCGAGTTGTCTGTCTGGAAAACCGTCACTGATTGTCCTCGCAATTTATATTAGCTAAGGCAAATTGGAGAGCTGGCAAGCGCGTGGGAGCGCTGGGGGGATATGCTGGCGGATAAAATTGCGGCACAATCAGCGCAACCGCGAATCCGGCGGACGCTTTCCATTTGGTTCATTCACCTCGGCGGGCCCGGATTGATCTTGCTCGGCCTGTTGGACAACTCCGTGATTCCCCTGCCGGGCAGCATGGACGCGCTCACCATTGTGCTGGCCGCGCATCAGCGGCAGTGGTGGATCTACTACGCGGCGATGGCCACGATCGGCGCAGTGCTCGGAGGGTACGTCACTTTTCGCCTCGCTCGCAAACAAGGTAAGGATTTGCTCCAGCGCAAGATCAAACACGGCTGGATGAAGAAGGTACACGACCTCTTTCAGAAATGGGGCTGGGGCGCGATCGCAATCCCCGCAGTCCTGCCGCCTCCCGTCCCCATGGTGCCCTTCCTGGTGGTCGCGGGAGCAACGAACTACCCCACGAAAAAATTCCTGGCGGCGCTCTCGGTGGGGCGTGCAGTGCGATATACAGCCTTAGCGTACCTGGCGACTGTGTACGGCCGGCAAATCCTGCGCCTGTTTTCGCAGTACGGCTTTCCCATTCTGTACGTGCTGATTGGCCTGGCCGCGGTGAGCGCGTCGATCACCATAATCGGACATTACCGGGAGAAAGCTGCCTCCGGGTCGCGGGCAGCGCGGACCACCTCATAAACAGAACCGCCGCAAATGACTGAAACCGTCGGAGCCGTCGCGGGCGACGTTCACGCGATTCCTGCCCGCGTCTTTGCCGCCGCAATGATTTCGGCCATCACGTGGCGGTACTTGTCAAACGTATCGTCCACCACGGTGATCGTTGGCATCACCAGCTGTTCCTTCCGTACCTCCGGCTGGAAGTGCCCGAATCCCGATTCGTGAACTCCGCTGCTCCCTCGGCCCGGCGCCGGATGGCTCAGGTGCTCGAAGGAGCGCGCGTACTTCTGAAAGGCCGGCGGATACCCGCGCGAGGGAAATATCTGATAAACGGGCAGGATGGACATCAATGCATCGTAGGAAAACTCTCCCACGGCGAGGACATGCGGGAATTTCTGACGTAACTCTGCCACCAGCCGCCTGGTTCCTTCGTGCATATCGGCCTTTGTGTTGTTCTGCCAGCCGCCAGAAATGTCCAAAAAATATCCATCCACGTCAAATCGCTCGATCATCTCGGAGATGCGGCCCACCATCCAATTCCTCCATGAATCCACACCGAGATTCATGTACTTTCCCCAGCCTTCCATGCGGCGGTCGTTGTCCCAGTCCACCCAATCCAGACCGAAGGAGTTGCCGTCGACATCCGCCGTCGTCGCATCCGCGAATTTTGAAAAATCCGCCAGCTTATCGTTGGCGCCGTTCATGCCGAACATGGGCAAGAATCGGAAACCGAGACTGTGCCCTCTCTGAATCAGAGCGCGGAAGCCACTATCGCCGCCCAGCCGCTGGCTCACCTTGTAAATGGGATACTCCCAATAATAGCGGCCGTCCCACGCCGGAAGAAACACCATCACGTTTTTCGCCGGAATTTGCGTCGCAACCCACTCGAGAACTTGCGTCGCTCTCGCAAAATCGTTGAAGATGTATCCTGTCCAATGCATTCCATGAATCGACACGACAAGCGCGACGTCGCGAAACCAGGCCGGCACATCCTGCCGCTTTTCCCATTCCGGTATGCTGAAAGACCGTTCGACATGTTCGAAGTGTTGTCGAAACGCCTCTTCGGCACTTCCGGTTCGGCCTGTGCGCCATGTGGGGCTCTGCACCTGATTGCTCTTCTTCCATCCTTCCTGTTCGTAGATTAGTTCGACGCGATATCCTTTCGGTCCCGGTTGGAAGTAGAAACGATTCGCGCGCACATCGTCGAGGAACGCCGAGAGAAAGAAGAATTCCTTTTCGCCCCCTTGAATCACCACGACCGGAGAATCAGCGCCGATTGCGGTGTGGTGGTCGCCCCCTCCAAACGGATACCCCACGAGCACCTCGTTGTCCTTGGGGTCAAAAAAGCCTTCGCTTCCCGCGGATATTTGCCCTCGCGGGACGCCGCGCGCAATCGTGGCGACGGATTTAATTGGCCTGTCCATCTCGGCGGAGACATTCCACTCGACAAATTCTCCGTTCTTCCGCAACCGCGCGACCAACGTCCCCGCAATCTTCTCTTGCTCTCCCGCCCACACAAATTGCGAGCACCGGATCACAATCCCATTCGCCGTTTTCTCGGCCGTTAAGTGATCGCGATCCAGGCCATAGGTATTCTCGAAGGTGTACAACCGGAAGGAAAACAGCATCGCTTGAAACGAAACCGACGGCTCGGGGAAATCAAAACTGAACTTGAAGAAGCTCCTGCCTCGCGGCGGAATATAAACATCCATGGTCGAGGTCAGCGGAAGAATTGTTCCGTCCGGTACCGTGGATTCTGTTGCACTCGTTTGCGGCTTCGGAATTCGCGCTGCGGATTCTGCTCCGGCCGCCGGACTTCCCACGCCCGGCAGTGCCAGCGACGATGCACTGGCCACCAATCCCGTCTTCAACAAATCACGGCGAGAGATTCTTTTTTTCATTACTCTTCTTCGACGGCTGACGAAATTACGCTCGCCACGGAACGCATAAGCTCGGACTCGTGGCAGAAGTTTGCAAAATGGCGGAGAGGGTGGGATTTGAACCCACGGTAGGATTTCTCCTACACACGCTTTCCAAGCGTGCTCCTTAAACCGCTCGGACACCTCTCCGGAATGGTAGCGACCCAGAAGCGTAGCAGATTGATCGAGGAGCGGCAAA
>DATLSS010000027.1:0-5133 GCA_035534035.1 Candidatus Acidiferrales bacterium
CGGCATGGACATCCAACCCGACAAACTTTATTCTCTTCATCGACCGGCTCCTTTCGCTTGTGGCTCTGTACTGCTGATCTTCCGATTCGCAGCATAACCCACGCCTGCGAATCGGAGCCGGTCATTCCATTGTGACTAGCTGACGACGACAATCAGATTGTGGTACCGGATCGGTGAGACAGGGGGATCACAAGGGGTTGGCGCCTGAGGCCGCTGCGCGTACCTCGGGTTCACCATGCCCGTTTTCCGAACCCATGCTCCACGGGCGGCCTGTCAATTTTTTCGCCGAATTAAGACTGGGAAACCTGGTTTCATTCGCTATAACGGCGTGCTGCAGTGCCTTACGATTGCGGCGCGCGGTGCTAACCAAGTTCCTTTGCAAGACCCGCTAAGGATGCGCAAATCTCAGCGGTCAAACATTTCACTGTAAAAAAACTCGACTCCTATCCCTAAGCCTGGACGGCTTCTCCGTTTCGTTGCGACGTGCGAGACGCGACCCGTAAAGACCATGCGCGTTGCCACCCTTCCGCTGCACTGACTGGGCATCTGCATCAGAACACGAACGGGGAGTCCCACGAAAACGGGTTGCTTAGTTTGGAAATAAACGCCGCGCACGGAGATGTTGATGGATTTAGCGGCATGGCCACGGTCGACGGGACTATTCATTGGACAAAAGACGAGCGGGACCTTGAGATTGAAGCGCGGCGTAAGACGCCGATCTAGCGGAGACATCATTAGCTTCCTTGCTTTCTGAAAGGGGTACGGGCACAAGTAAAGCGGAGAGGGGCTTGCTAATGACATTTATAGCCCGAACAAGAGCACCGCGCTATCCCCTTTGGGACACATTGGAAACGGGGCAGTCCATGTGAATTCGGAGGTATATCAACACGGGTGTCTCAAAAGAGCGGTAATCGGAAACTGAGTCACCCGACTCGTTTTAACTGCATCGCAAGTGTCTCGCCTACCCTCGCGAACGGGAAACGGGCACGGTAGACCGTGCCCCTACACAAGGATCAGGCACAATCACTGTCGAGCGGCGCGGTCCCAGTTTTTCACACGCAGACCACATCCGAATCTATAATGCAGAGCGATGCGATGGCCACGGACAAAGACGCCGGGGGCGGCAGAGCAGGCGAGTATGCAAGCGGATCCGCCGAGCCAGCCGCATGACCATAAGGGCGCGCACGCCCATGAGCATGAGCGTGCGCATCCACACTACATCAGTCTGAAGCTGCACGACTTGAATCAGCTTTTCAATTCGATGGACCCCTCGCCGTTCATTGAAAAAGATCTGGACGATAACGCGGAGGAGTTCATTGTGAGCTGGGCCCAGGAATACTCGGCGGATACTCCGATCCGGCTGCGGATTCACCTGGAGCAGTGGCCGAACGAAGATCCCAAAGAATTGATCAAGACAGCGGTGCACAACCACTTTGCGCACCGGGCGGAGATTGCGGATTTGGAGTTCAAGCGGCTGCTGAAGCAAGGGCGGACGAGCCTACTCATCGGACTGGTATTTCTATCGGCGTGCCTGGCGTCGAGCCAGATGCTCTTGGGACATGATGCGGGGACGTGGGCAGCGATTGTGCGGGAGAGCTTGACGATTGCCGGATGGGTGGCGATGTGGCGGCCAATGCAGATTTATCTTTACGATTGGTGGCCGGTGCGGCGGCGCGGGCGGGTCTTCAGGAAGCTGAGTCATATGCCGGTGGAAGTGGCGCGATCTGGAAATTAGAGGTTGGAGGTTGGAAACCGTTGGTACAACTCCTGATTACCGCTCTGTAACCATACCCTTCGATGGCTTGACTTTGCGGGAAGCGGCTGCCTAGACTCAAGAATTCGACCCATCGCCATGATACCTACCGAAGGCAAGGTCATCACTGTTGGAGTTACGGGCGCGAGCGGCGCGATTTACGCGCAGAGCATTCTCCGCGTTCTGGATGCGGATGCGCGCGTGGCGCGTGTGTATTTGACCGCGAGCGAGGCAGGACTGCGCCTGATCGCGACCGAGCTTGGTATCGTCGCGCGGGAAGCGAAGAAACTGCCGTCGCTTTTGACCCTCACGCCCGCGAAAAAAATCGAATATCTGCCAAATCGCGATGTGGGCGCGACGATTGCGTCGGGAAGCGCTCGCGTGGACGGAATGGCCGTGATTCCGTGCTCGGCGGGCGCGCTGGGCGCGATCGCTTCAGGAACCAGCGATGATTTGCTGACGCGTGCCGCGGATGTATGCCTGAAGGAGCGGCGGACGCTGGTGCTCTGCCTGCGTGAAACGCCGCTGAATCGCATTCATCTGGAGAATATGCTGCGCGCGCACGACGCGGGAGCCGTGGTGATGCCGGCAATGCCCGCGTTCTATTATGGGCCGAAGCGAATTGACGATATCGTGGAACAGTTTGTCTATCGCGTGCTGGCGCAGCTGGGCTTGCCGCAGGAGGAGCAATATCGCTGGCAAGGCGGTGCGCCTGGAAAGCTTTAGCCCTGCCGACAGTCCTCCACGTGCTATCGAGGCTGAAGCCGCCTGTACAAGCATCACGCTCTGAGATATAAATTGAGAATTGATGCGAGTTTACGCAAACGCTCTAGTTTGTGCAGCAGTCTCCGCTGCATTCGCGCTGCATCTGCCTGCGGATCCCCCGGGTAACCCACAGGGGCTCACCGTTGCGACTAACCTGTTGAGCCAGGAATATTGCCGAAGCGATGACGAGACATTTGTCGTCCGCCTCAAATTGCGGTTGCGCGTCCTGAATGGCACTCATAGGAAATTGATAGTTGACAAAAATATCGGGAAGGCTTGGTACGACGTGACTGTAGCCGCCAGCTCAGAGGCGTTAACGGCTGGTCGGTACGAATACAATCCTAATATTGATTGGGTTCACAGTAGCGACCAATTGTCTCCGCCCAAGTCCAAGTCTCCGGGCCGGAGGTTCTCCATTTTAGCGCCTGGCCAATTTTTTGAAGTAGAGTCCATCGTCGGAGTGGTGGTTAGCCATAACAAGAAACACAAGATACAAGGGACAATTCTGCCAGGAAATCACGTTTTGCAATTAGAAATGGCCTCTTGGACCTACACGACCGGCCCCGGAACATTCAAGAAACACTGGCAACGGTTCGGCGATCTCGTCGACGAAATGATTACGACTGAACCTTTGCCGTTCCGCGTCCCGTCAAAACCACACGTAGAGACCTGCGAGTGAAAGGTCGATGACGCACAGCCGAATTCGCACAGTGCTCGAAATGATCAAGTTCGAGCATTCGGTTTTTGCGCTGCCGTTCGCGCTGGTTGGCGCGCTGCTGGCGGAACGCGCGGGACGCGACACGTCGTGGCCCGCGCCGCGAGTCATCGTATGGCAGATGTGCTGGATCGTGGTCGCGATGATCGGGGCGCGCTCGGCGGCCATGACGATGAACCGAATCGCGGACGTGCGTTACGATAGGCTGAATCCGCGCACGCGGAATCGCGCGCTGCCGACAGGACAACTCTCGCTCGCGTTTGCGTGGGTATTTACGCTGGCGTCGGCGACGGTACTTGTGATCGCCGCTTGGCAACTCAACCGGCTGACGCTCGAATTATCGCCCGTAGCGCTGGTGATTTTGTTTCTCTACTCCTATACGAAGCGGTTTACAGCGTGGTCGCACATCGTGCTGGGCTTTTGCCTCGGGATGTCACCGGCGGCGGCGTGGATCGCGGTGCGCGGGTCGCTCGATTGGCGCATGCTGATTTTGTGCGCGGCGGTGACTCTGTGGGTTGGGGGATTCGACGTGCTGTATGCGTGCCAGGATGTCGAATTCGACAAGCAGGCAGGGCTGTATTCGATTCCGAAGAGATTCGGCGTCAAGCGGGCGCTCGCGATCGCCCGCGGGATGCACGTTGCCATGGTCGCGCTGCTCGCGTGGCTGGCGTGGAGTTTTGGGCTGGCTTGGCCGGCGTGGGCGGGAATCGCCGTGGTTGCCGCGCTGCTTGCCTACGAGCATTCGCTTGTCAAACCGAACGACTTGAGCAAAATGAATGCTGCGTTTTTCGCCGTGAATGGCTATATTAGTCTATTGTTCCTGCTTTTTTGGGGTGCGGCTACCGTTGTGACCCACTTTTAGCTATCTGATGATTTTGATGAACACTGAACTTCACATCACGGACCAGCGTCTGGAACCAATTGCCGCGAAAGTTCTCGCCGGGGAGCGTTTGTCGGCGGAGGACGGGCTGACGCTTTATGAATCGAGCGACTTGCTGGCCATTGGCTGGCTGGCGAATCACGTTCGCGAGAAGCGCCACGGCAATATCTGCTACTACAACATCAACCGGCACATCAATCCGACGAATGTCTGCGGCGCGCATTGCAAGCTCTGTGCTTTTGGGCGCGACAACAACGCCGCAGGCGCGTACACGTACTCGCTCGAAGAAATCTGGGAACGCGCGGGACAAGGCGTCGCGGAAGGCGCAACAGAATTTCACATTGTTGGCGGGCTGCATCCCGATCTGCCGTTCTCATTTTACCTCGACATGATTCGCGGGCTGAAACAGCGCTTTCCGCAGGTCCATCTGAAAGCGTTCACGATGGTCGAAGTGGGATTCTACGCGCGCATTTCGAAGCTTTCCGTGCGTGACACTTTGCTCGCGATGAAAGAGGCCGGGGTCGATTCTCTTCCCGGCGGCGGTGCGGAAATTTTCAATCCGCGCGCTCGGAAAATCATTTGCGACCACAAGACGAGCGGGCGCATGTGGCTGGATATCGCGCGGACCGCGCATGAGGTGGGATTGCGCTCGAATGCGACGATGCTGTACGGGCACATTGAGACGCCGGAAGAACGCGTCGAGCACCTGCTGTTGCTGCGCGAACTGCAGGACCGCACGAAAGGTTTTCAGACGTTTATCCCGCTGGCGTTTCATCCGGACAATACGGCGCTCGATTATTTGCCGAAACCGACGGGCTTCGATGATTTGAAGACGATGGCGATTTCGCGATTGCTGCTCGATAATTTCGATCACATTAAAGCGTATTGGATCATGCTGACGCCGAAAATCGCGCAGATTGCGCTGCGATTCGGCGCCGACGACATGGACGGCACGGTGATCGAAGAGAAGATTTACCACGACGCCGGCGCAACCACTCCGCAGCACATGACTCGCGCGGG
>DATLSS010000028.1:0-31116 GCA_035534035.1 Candidatus Acidiferrales bacterium
CGCTTGCCGGAATGCATACGCATAATTTTCCCCGTCGATGTGACCTTGAAACGCTTGGCCGCCCCTCGATGGGTTTTCAGTTTGATTTTCTTTCTCGGTTTTCTCGGCACAATCCCCTCGCTAAAATTAGCACAACTTGAATCTCAGGCCGGCTTGGCGGCCGTCGCGCCTTTTTTCGGCGCCAGCAGCGCCAGCAGAATATTCGCTTCCATCCGCGGCCCGAATTCCACCAGCGCGTGCTCCTCGATATCTTTCAACAAACGCATCATTTTCCCGCGGCCCACATCCTGATGGGCCATTTCGCGCCCGCGATGGAAAATCATCGCCTTAACTTTGTAACCCTTGCCGAGGAACTCAATAATCTGGTTTTTGCGCACCTGATAATCATGCTCGGCAGTTGAAGGGCGGAACTTCACTTCCTTGATCTGCGTGCCCTTCTGGTGCTTGCGCGTCTCGTGAGCCTTCTTGTTCTGCTCGTAGAGAAACTTGCCGAAATCAGCGATTTTGCAGACCGGAGGCACGGCATTCGGGGAAATCTCGACCAGATCAAGCCCCGCCTCGCGCGCCGCCTTCATCGCGTCGAAGTAAGTCATCACGCCAAGCTGATTGCCCTGGTCGTCAATCACACGCAATTCGCGCGCGCGAATGCGTTCGTTCACCCGCGGACCACTACTTGCTCCAGCTCGTTCGGCGATAAACCCACCTCCAGCCCCAACTAGTCCGCGACCGCCCTGACAGAAACGCCCGTCAGGTGGACGGGCCATGAAGTATAGCACGGCCTAAGCGGGGCGCCGCAAGCGGCAAGCAAGTCACTTTAGCGTTAACCCTGCACACGACGGCGACGAGCGTTTTCACGCCTATATTGCGCCTCGAGCAATCGAGACGCTTTCCGTGTAGGTGGTTTCCGGCATGTGCTAAACTTAATTCCCAGCTTCGGTTCGCACTTTCGAATCTTTTTCAGGCGCATGCCCAAAGAGCTTTTTGGTACTGACGGAATCCGAGGCCTTCCCGGCAAGTATCCTCTCGATGACACGACCCTTTTTTGCGTTGGCGTCGCACTGGGCGAGTACATCGCGGATCATCGCGATGCTGCGAAATCCCCGAGCGTGCTCATCGGCATGGACACGCGCGAGTCCGGCCCCGGAATTGCCAGCCGCATTGCGCAAGGCTTGCGCGTAGCGGGGATCGAGCCAGTCTCCGCGGGTATTGTCACCACTCCCGGCGTCGCCTGGCTCGTCCACACCGAGGATTTCTCAGCCGGCGTAGTCATTTCCGCGTCCCACAATCCCTATCACGACAACGGCGTGAAATTAATTTCCGGCAATGGAATGAAGTTCCCTGACGCGGCCGAGGCGCAAATCGAAATGCGCATTCTCGCCGCACAAATGGATGACTCGCCGATTCCAGAGAGGGTGTCGAGCAGTTTGCCTGCGACCACGGCTTTGCAAGTCGATTATCTTTCGGCCCTGCGCGGCAAAATGTTTTCGGGAGCAAATCTCGCCGGAATGAAGATTGTTCTCGACTGCGCCAATGGCGCGGCCAGCATGCTTGCGCCGGAGCTTTTTCGCGGACTCGGCGCGGAAGTCCTGACGATTTTCGATAATCCAAACGGCCGCAATATCAACGATCGCTGTGGCTCGCTTCAACCCGACAAAATGCAGGAGAAAACCGTTGCTTCCGGCGCTGATCTTGGCGTGGCATTTGATGGCGACGCTGACCGCGCTCTCTTTTCGACTTCGAGCGGCCGGTACGTCGATGGCGATGCGGTTCTTTTCGCCGCCGGAAGCTTCATGAAAAAAACCAAGCGCCTGAAAGGCGACACAATCGTTGGCACGAGCATGTCGAATTTGGGCCTCGAACGCGCCCTCGAACGCGACGGCTTGAAACTTGCGCGCGTTCCTGTCGGCGACCGTTATGTGCTGGAAGAGATGCTGCGCATCGACGCGAATCTTGGCGGCGAGCAATCCGGCCACATTATTTTCCTCGACGATTCGACCACCGGCGACGGCATGCTAACCGCCGTGAAAATGGCCTCGTTGGTTTCCATCGCCGGGAAACTCGATACTCTTTTGCACGATCTGAAAGTGTATCCGCAGAAAATCGTCAACGTGCGCGTGCGTTCAAAGCCACCACTTGATACTCTGCCGCTGGTTGCGAGCGCGCTTGCCAACGTCGAAAAGAACCTCGGCAGTTCGGGTCGCGTTGTCGTGCGCTATTCCGGCACCGAGCCGCTCGCCCGCGTCATGGTCGAGGCCGAACGCGCCGAAGACGTCGACCGCTGCGCCCAGTCCATCGCCTCCGCCCTCGAATCCTCGATCGGCGCCGCTTGATGAACAAAACCGGTATCGTTCATCCGATACCGGCTTTGATTCCCGTGTACGAAGGTGGGTTTTGCGCCGTCGTTCTTCAGCTACACCCCGAAGTGCTGCCGCAATTCTCGCATTTGTAGCAACTTCCGTTTGGAGTCATCAACATGCCGCACTCGGAGCAAGAAGGCGCGTCGTCAATGGCAGCGCGAGGGCGCCCTTTTTCCTCCGGCGCGTCCACGCGAGCCGGAATTATAGCTACGGCGGCAGCAGACTTCGGCGCCGCAGACTCGTCTACGGCTTCGCCATTCCGCACCAGGTAATCGCGCGAGATAAACTTCCCGCCCAGCCAGCGACCGATGTAGTCAATGATGGACTTGGCGTAGGGAATTTCCTTGTTCCCCGTGAAGCCCGAAGGCTCAAAGCGGGCGTTCACGAATTTGTCAATCATCGCGCGCAGCGGCACGCCATATTGCAGAGCAATCGAAACGGAAAGCGCGAAGCCGTCCATGATTCCGGACAGCGTCGAGCCTTCCTTGGCCATCTTGATGAAAATTTCGCCCGGCGTACCATCGTCATATTTTCCGACGGTCAAATAGCCTTCGTGCCCGCCGACCGAGAATTTGTGCGTGATGGAGTTGCGCTCGTTGGGCAGTCTCCTGCGTTCCGAGCGGAAAAGTTCCTGCTGAGCGCCCACGGGCGTTTCCACTTTAGCGGCTGCCGGTACTGCGGGTTGTTCCGCCACCGCGGTTTTCTTTTCGCCCGCCGCGGAGAGTGGTTGCGAACGCTTCGAGTTGTCACGATAAATAGCCACGGCCTTCAACCCCAATTTCCAGGATTCAACATAAGCCTGCATCACGTCTTCCACCGTCGACTCTTCCGGCATGTTGATGGTCTTCGAAATCGCGCCAGAAAGGAACGGTTGCGCTGCGGCCATCATCTTCAAGTGTCCGCGCCAAGCGATCGAGCGCCCGCCGTTTGTAGCGAGCGAGCAATCGAACACCGGCAAATGTTCGGGCTTCAGATCCGGCGCGCCTTCGATGGTTCCGTGCTGGTCGATCCAGTCGACAATCAGCGACGTTTGCACATCGGAATAGCCGAGGCGTATCAGCGCCATCGGCACAGTGTTATTCACGATCTTGATTACGCCTCCGCCCACGAGCCGCTTGTGCTTCACCAATGCCAGGTCTGGCTCGATGCCGGTCGTGTCGCAGTCCATCATGAAGCCGATGGTCCCTGTGGGTGCCAGAACGGACGCCTGCGAATTGCGATAGCCGAATTTTTCGCCATGCACGACGGTCGTGTCCCAGGCGTCGCGCGCGGCGCGCAATATTTGCGGCTGGACATTATCTTCTTTGATGGGTCGGAGTGAATCGCGGTGCATGCGCATTACGTTCAGCATGGCTTCGCGATTCTCTGGATAACGCGCAAACGGGCCCATTCTCTCGGCGATGCGCGCCGATTGCGCGTAGGCTTCGCCGGTCATCAACGCCGTGACCGCGCCGCAAATGTCGCGGCCCTGATCCGAGTCGTACGGTGCGCCCAGGGAAAGGAGCATCGCACCCAGATTCGCATAGCCCAGGCCGAGCGGCCGAAAATCGTGCGAGTTCCGCTCGATCTTTGGCGTTGGGTAGCTCGCATTGGAAACCAAAATTTCCTGCGCTGTAATGGTCACGTCCACCGCATGCCGGAAACCTTCGACGTCGAATTGCCCATTCGCGCCGAGGAACTTGAGCAGGTTGAGCGACGCGAGGTTGCACGCCGTGTCGTCGAGGAACATATATTCCGAGCAGGGGTTCGACGCGTAGATTTTGTCCGTTCCTTTGCACGTGTGCCAGCGGTTCACCGTGGTGTCATATTGCATGCCCGGATCGCCACACTGCCATGCCGATTCCGACATGCGCCGTAACAAATCGCGGGCGCTAAATTTCTCCACCGGCTGGCCATCGTTCACATTCCGAGTCCACCAATCGCGATCTTCTTCCACTGCCTGCATGAATTCATCGGTGACGCGGACGGAGTGGTTGGCGTTCTGGAAGAAGATCGAACCGTAGGCCTCGCCGTCAATCGCTGAGTTGTACCCTTGCTCGATAAGCACCTGCGCCTTGCGCTCCTCCTTCATTTTGCAGTCGATAAATTCGGCGATGTCCGGATGGTCAACGTTCAAAATCACCATCTTCGCTGCCCGCCGCGTTTTTCCTCCGCTTTTGATCACACCGGCGAACGCGTCGAAGCCTTTCATGAAACTCACTGGCCCCGACGCGATTCCGCCTCCTGAAAGCGTCTCTTTGCTCCCGCGCAGCGTCGAGAAATTCGTTCCTGTTCCGGAACCCCACTTGAAGAGCATGCCCTCGGTCTTCGCCAGGTTCATGATGGAGTCCATGCTGTCCTGCACGGAATTGATGAAGCACGCCGAGCACTGAGGCTTCGGCTGCACGCCCACGTTGAACCACACCGGCGAATTGAAAGCCATTTTTTGCTCGACGAGCAAATGCGTTAGCTCGTCGCGAAACGCAGCTTGAGAATCCGGCGACGCGAAATAGCCGTCGTGCTCTCCCCAACGCACAATCGTATCCACCACGCGCCCAATTAATTGGCGCACCGAGCCCTCACGCTCCGGCGTGTTTGGCTTTCCATGAAAATATTTTGACGCGACGATGTTCGTCGCCGTCTGCGACCATGACTTCGGAACTTCAATGTTATCCTGGCGGAAAATCACCTGGCCCTTTTCGTTCCCTATCTGTGCCGTCCGCCGCTCCCATTCGACCGCGTCAAATGGAGCCACTTTGCCATCCGTGAATTTGCGCCGGAATTCCAGCCCGGTCTGAATTGCCTTGCGATCCTGTTGCTCGACGTCCATTTTGCCCGCCAAATTACCGCTCAATGCCATTTTCGTTTCCGCCATATTTCCTTCCGCCTCCGCGCAGGCAGTCCTGCCGCTGATGGATTTACCGGGTGGGGACAGCGGATTCAACAATTATACCGCAATCCCGGAGCTCCGGCTTACGCGACGGTTAGAGAGGGCAGGCAGCCGCCGCTCGATTGTGGAGAGTGTGACTCTAGCTCTTGGAGCAGTTCAGCGCAAGCCGGGACGGCAGCGGATTTCCGCGCTGCCTAAAACCGAAAAAGGAAAAGCTTCGCTCCTCCCGCACTCAGCACTGCAATTTACGGTCGAGCGGCTGGCCCTTGATTTCTTCGGTTTTTAACCCGGGTCGGTGCCGTGGATTCTTCCATTCCCCCGCTCACGGCCTGTACCACACTCCCCGAATCTGGGAACGCAGTATTACCGGGTTGTGGAAAAAGTGTCAAGCACAAAGCGCAACGCCACCACAAAATCTTTGGGTCTTCGTGTCCAACTTGTCTACAGATAGTGGTTGAAGTCCAAAATGGGATTCGAATGGAACTCGCCCGTTCGTCCCATTTGCTTGTTCCATCTGTCGCGGTTAGTCTTGGATGCATCAAACCTCCATGCGCATCCCGCGACAAATCCGCCAAATCCCGCGCATAACGATTGCCATTTTCTTTCTTTGCGCTTGCGGGCTGCCGCTACCAGCACAATCCAAAGCGAAGCACTCCACAATTGCGCACGCGCCGGCCAAGAGGGTGATTCTCGCAGGCGTGCCCAATTTCGGCGAAGTAACTCCAACTCTTTACCGCGGAGCACAGCCTTCTGACAAAGGTTTTGAAAGCCTCGCCAAGATGGGAATCGATATTATCGTCGATTTCCGAGGCCTGAGTCTGAAGCAAGAGAAGCGTGAGGCCGCGGCGCATAACATGAAACTAATCGTGCTGAGTTGGGATTGCCGCAGCCCCTCCGACAAAATCGCCGCTGAGTTCCTTCGGATTTTGAAACAGAATAGCGGCAAGAAAATATTCATCCACTGCTACGGAGGCATCGATCGGACCGGCGCGATGATCGCGGTATATCGCATGGCGGATGAGGGCTGGACCGCGTCGGAGGCTGCGAACGAAATGCACGCGTTCGGCTACGCGTTCATGCACCACGTCTGGTGCGGCGCTGTGAGCCGGTACGTAAAGAAGTTTCCGCAGGCGATGCAGGAAGACCAGCAACTTGTGGCGCTCCAAGCGGGAGCGCCGCCTCATGCCGCCAACTAATTGGCACACATTTGTTTAAGAAGCCGGGTCATTCCTTGCCAAGAACGACGTTGTATGTCCTTCCACACCAGCCAGTGTTCGTCCAGATCTGTCGCGCCGTGCCGCATATAGAAACGTCGCGCCGCAACATTGGCCGGATCAACGTCGACGCAAATCCGCGACGCCTTCTGATTGGCAAACCATCCTGCCAACCGGCGAAGCAGTTCAGACGCGATCCCGTTGCCGCGATGCTCTGGAATGACATCGACCCATTCCAACTCTCCATCGCAGGAATAGCGGTGCGTCAGATGCCCGGCGATAAAACCGACGAGAGAAACGCCCTCTAACGAGACGTAAACAATACGAGGCATCAGAGCTTGCCGCGGATGGAGTTCGCAGTCCATGTAACCGGAAATGCGCGTTTTCCAGTACTCCTCCGTTCCCCAGCTTATGGCGCGGGCCCGCGCCATCGACGGAATATCGGATTTGTCAGCAAGTCTGTAGAGTACGGTGCGCATGGAAGCAGCGGATGATCTAACGGCGTTCATATATCGTCAGGTCGTCCGTAAAGTCGGAAAAACCAAAAATGTTGATGAGTCTGCGCGTTATTCGTAGCGTAGCGCTTCGATAGGATCGAGTTTCGCCGCTTTCACTGCAGGCCACACGCCGAAAACCAAGCCGACTCCCACGGATACACCGATGCCGACAAGTACCGCCCAAAGGGGAACCGCGGCCTTCATCGACGTGACGTGCGGGATCAGCATAGCGAGCCCGCTGAAAAACAGCACGCCAAGAATGCCACCCGAACCCGTAAGCGTCATAGCCTCGAAAAGAAATTGCCAGGTGATGTCGCGGCTGCGCGCGCCGATGGCTTTCCGCACACCGATTTCGCGCGTTCGTTCCGTCACGCTCACGAGCATGATGTTCATCACGCCCACGCCGCCAATCAGCAGGCCAATCGAGCTCAGTACGATCAGCACCAGAGCCACGCCACCGATGATTTGATTGAACTCCTCCTCCTGCTGCACTGGCGTCGTGATCGAGAAACTATCCGGAGCGTTGTAGGCCACCTTGCGCTCGCGCCGCAAAACCCACCGCGCCTCGTCTACCGCCTCGTCGAGTTTTCCTGGATAGGCGAGGAAGCGATAACCATTGTCGAGGGCTTGCGGGTACATTTCGTGCAGCGTGTAATACGGAATGACGGCGCGCTTATCTTCGCTGCCGAACCCAAACCCGCCCGCGGGCTTTTCAAACACGCCGATAACCTGAAAATCCGAGCCGTCGAGATTGATGGTTTTTCCGACGCCGTCTTCGGCCACGGGAAAAAGCGCCTTCGCTGCGTCTTCGCCGAGAACCACAACCTTGTCACGATGCGTATTTTCGGCCCGGGTGAAGAAGCGGCCCGCTTTTAAGTTGGCGTTGCCGTTGACATCCATGTAAGACGGAAATGTCCCGCTGAAATCGAGAGCCTGGACTTGGTTCTTCCCAAACGTCGCGATGTGATTGTCCTGCCATTGGTAAACGGAAATGGCGACTTCCTGAATGGCCGGACATTGAGAAGCAAGGCCGAGTCCTTGGTCGAGAGTCAATGGCGGGCGCGTCCGCTCATTCTTTGGCAATGCACCCATGTGAGAGCCCTGGTCGAACCGCGCAACCCAGGCCGTGTTGGCGCCGAAACCAGCTATTTCGTCCGAAATCGTGGACCTGAATCCGGTGATAAGGGATGCCACGATGATAATCACGCCGACGCCGATCACAACACCCAGCACCGCCAGGGCGCTGCGTGCTTTATGTGTGCGCAGTGTGTCGAAAGCCAGTGCAAGATTTTCGCGGATATCTTGTTTCATCGATTCTCTCTAGGTTTCCGCGCGCAACGCTTCGATGGGATCCAGGCGCGACGCGCGCACCGCCGGATAAATCCCGAAGAAGAGTCCCACGCCCGTCGACAGCGCCAGGGCAATCACGACAGCATGGATTGGCGTCGAGATCGGTAGCGGCGACAATGCGCGCACCAACATCGCAATCGCCACCGCCAGTAAAATTCCCGCCACGCCGCCTAACGCCGACAGCATGGACGCCTCCATCAGAAACTGCAGCACGATATGCCGCCGGCGCGCGCCGAGCGATTTCCGCAAGCCGATCTCACGCGTCCGCTCCGTCACGCTCGCCAGCATGATGTTCATGATCACGATTCCGCCAACAACCAAGAACACGCTGGTCAGCCATATCGCGATACCGAACAGATTACCGGTCAGTTTCTGCCACAGGCTAGTGATCGACGAAGGCTCGATGATTCCAAAATCATCTGGATCCTGGTAACGCTCGTGGTGGCGGGCGCGGAGAAGCACGCGCGCTTCATCTTCGGCGGCCGGCATGGCATCCGTGCTCATCGCTTGGACGAAAATCGTCAACGAATCATCCGGTGGCATCCACACCTCGCGATACGTGGAAAGCGGAATCATCGCAAAGTTGTCTCGCGACTGTCCCAGCACTGTCCCCAAAGATTTGGCCACGCCCACGATCTGGTATTGCTGTTCGCCGACTCGAATTTCTTGGCCAATCGGGTCAATGCCTGGAAAAAACCGCGCGGCGACGTCGTGCCCGAGGAAGCAAATGGGCGCATGATGCAGTTCGTCTTCATCGGTGAACGCGCGGCCGGTCGCAATATCGAAACTTTCGACCTGAGTGAACTCCGGAGTCGCTCCAATCAGATTCACATCTTCGTCGATATTCCTGCCAAAATGGACATCGGCGGTCGTGCCTTCTTCGGCAGCAACATTTTGCGCATAATGCAAATCCTGTTTCATCGCTTGGTAATCGGACATGTCGAGAGAGGGGCGTTTTTGAGCCTTCAGAAATGCTTCATAGCTGGTAAGGATGCCGTACTTGTCGATGATGAATGCGTTCGAGCCCAAATTGGCGATTTTCGTTGCCACGTAGAGATTCAGCCCATTGAGGACGCTCATAACAGAAACAAGTGTCGTCACCGCAAGGATAACCCCCAGGAGCGTAAGGAAACTACGTAGCTTATGCGCACGCAACGTATCGAACGCAAGCCACGATGCTTCGCGCAGCGTGACGCTTGCTTGTCGAAAACCTAGTCCTAATTTTGGCTTCTCTGGCATCTAATTAATATAGACGTCTCCAGGAGGATAAAAGTTCTCTCCAGGGCGCGAATAGTGGCTAGGATGACGCTCTCGATACCTGCCCCACAGGTCCCGGAGCATAGCGAAAGGAAATATCGCTACAATACGAAAAGCGGCAAGACGATGAAACGAGTTCAAATAATCGCACCTGTAAGCCATCATACGGGACTCTCCGAAGGGAAGTGAATATTCGTTTTCGATGAAGCGCCTGCTCCAATTCGGATGCGTTATCGCTATTGTGGCAGCCGCCTCTTTCTCTTTGCTGGCCGCGCCGCAACAACGGCCTGAACTATCGACAGCGACCCCCGGTCAAACGCCCCTTTCGCCCGCGCAGATTCAAGACCTCCTCTGCCGCGTCATCGCCAACCAGCACCGCAACGATATGGCGCTGGACACCTTTGAGCGATTGGAGCACCATGTCGAACGCAGCAGCTCCAACGGCCGCATTACGGAAGACAGGTTCTACCGCGTCGTCCCCACAGGAAGTGGCACTTTAAACCTCCTCGTCAAGGAAAACAGTCATCCCGTGTCGGCCGCCGAATATCAGCGCCAGCTACGCGATTGGGAGCGCGTTCTCCAGGTCGCCATTCATCCCGACGACCCGCGCGAGCTTGCGGCCGTCGCCAAGCAAAAAAAGAAGCTGAAAGATCGCGAACGCCTGATTAACAGCGTTTCGAGCGCCTATGTGCTCACCTGGATGGGCCGCGAAGTCCGCGACGGCCGCGTTCTTGACCAAATACAGCTTAATCCCAATCCAGCGTATCAACCCCGCGGCGATTCCACCGACTGGCTCGCTCACGCTCGCGCCACGATCTGGGTAGATGCGTCAGCCGGCCAACTCGTTCGCGCCGATGCCAGCATCGTCCGCGACATCTCGATCGGCGCCGGTATTCTCGGCAAGGTCTATCGTGGCGGCCATTTCATTATGGAACAGGCGCCCATAGCGCCTGACATCTGGGAGCCCTCCCTTTATCAATACGATATTTCCGGCAGGAAGTTTCTCTTCATGTTCACTTTGCATGAAGTGACGTTGCTCGACCACTATCGCCTGATCGGCTCGCCCGACCAAGCGCTCGCCATCGCACAGGACGATTTGACTCACTGTTGCAGCGCTTTCGCGGGCGATCCCTAAGCTGTGCCAAGCGATGCGGATCTTTCACACGGGTTGACTGTGGATGATTTCTCCTGGACTTACCTCGCGAATTTCTTGCGCATTTCTCCGTACACCGTCGCAAAGAAACCCGGGGGATTGTCTTCAACAAAAGCGGCGTGCGGCTCGTAGTCTTCCAGCCCTCGAATGATTTCATTCGACGGTAAACGCTGCAGAAAATATATGTGCGGACGCCCGCCCACTGCTACGTGCTCTTCGCCTTGCACCTGAAAGAACTCGCCGCCATAGCGAATCGTCAGTGGATATTTCCATTGCGCCTTCGGATTGCGAGCTGCAATTTTCAAATCCCAAATTCCATCGCCGCGCGTCACTTCGTCTTCGACAGGATTTGGCTTTACGCGCCATTCACCCGTCTTCGCATACCGAATCGTACGGTCGAGGAGCACCAACGGCAACGTCCCAGGGACCTCATGCGTCGCCAAACCGCTCATCGCACGCACCGCGCCCTCCACGCCGAAGTAGCAAATCAGCCATGTCAGTGGGTGCATGTACATGGACAAAAGTCCCATGGGGCCCGCATAGGGCCATGGAATATACGCACCGATGGCCGGACCCCCTCGCGTCACAAAGACTGAATACCAGACCACCAGCGCTCCCCAGGCCAAAAAAGACTCGATGATTCCCGAAAAGGCCATCGCTCGCGACCAATTCACCCGAATGTCACCCCAATGAGCGGCCCGCAAGCGTGCCGGCAAAAACGCGAGAATTGGTCCAGCCAGATAAGTCCACACGGCGGTTTGCCCCTGACTCCCAAAACTAGGTGCGTTGGCGCGCGCGGACAAGCTCCGTCTCGGGTTCGGCGGCGAAAACGACAATCCGCTGACACAAGTTGGAGAGGCGCTTTACTGCGACACTCAATTAAGGTTACGCTTGGGCTACTTACGTCCGGCCACGCATTCGAGGAGCCGCCCCACAGTATGCTCGCGTAACGCAATTCCACATCGTGCCGGACAAGCTCGATTCATTTCTCGCCGCTCTGCGGGATGCCGTTCCTCACGCGCATCAACAGTGCGGGTTTCGTGCGCTCCTCGTTCTTCGTGCAGACGTTCCCGCATCCACCGCCGACGTGCGCGTGATGTCTTTTGGGGTTCGATCCAGGACTTGCAGGCTGGCGAGCAGAATTTCTATTTTTACCAGGCTCTCGCAAAGGTCATGACGTCTTCGAAAGGCTTCCCGCTGATTGAAGGGCAGGAAGTTCTCTTCGCCGACTTCCCGAGCGGCAGCACGCCGATGCGCCGCGATACGTCCGCCGACGAAACCAAATTCTGAAGGGCAAATCATTCCGAATTCAGTGGAGCCGTGGTCTTGACCGTGGGTTGCCCCGGCCAGTAAGCTAGACGTTTCCGGATCCTATGGACACCATACAAGTCACGCTGCCAGACGGGGCGAAGCGCGAAGTCGCTGGAGGAACAACCCCCGCGGAAATTGCGCGCCAGATTTCACCTCGGCTCGAAAAGGAAGCTCTGGTTGCGCGCGTTAACGGCGAATTGTGGGACCTTTCTCGTCCGCTCGATCAAAATGCTTCGCTTGCGATTCTGACTCCGAAGGATCCCGAAGCAATAGAAGTGCTGCGCCATTCCGCCGCGCATCTGCTTGCCGCGGCCGTCATCGAACTTTTCCCCAACGTAAAATTGGGTATCGGCCCTCCCATCGACAGCGGCTTCTTCTACGATTTCGTCCGCAACGAGCCGTTCACGCCCGAAGACCTCGGACGCATCGAGAAAAAGATGCGCGACCTCGCTTCTCAAAACATTCCCAACCAACGCAAACTGCTACCTAAGCCGGAGGCGTTAAAGTTTTACCGCGACTCGCAGCAGGAATTCAAATGCGAGCTGATCGAGGAAAAAGCCATTGAGCCCATGGTGTCGTTTTATACCACGGGGAAATTCATCGACTTCTGCAAGGGCCCGCACATTCCTTCGACTGGCCGCATCAAGGCGTTCAAATTGATGAGCGTGGCGGGCGCGTACTGGAAAGGCCACGAAGGCAATCCGCAGATGCAGCGGATTTATGCCGCGTGTTTTTACACGCAGGCCGAGCTCGACGAGTATCTGCACAAGCTCGAAGAAGCGAAGCGCCGAGATCACCGCAAGCTCGGACAGGAGCTCGACCTCTTCAGTATTCAGGACGAAGCCGGTCCGGGACTGATTTTCTGGCATCCCAAAGGCGGCCTCATCCGCACCATCGTCGAGGATTGGTTGCGCGCGGAACTGCTGCGCCGCGGCTATGATTTGGTTTTCACTCCGCACGTGATGCGCCTCGATTTGTGGAAGACCAGCGGGCACACCGGGTTTTATCGCGACAGCATGTTCAGTCCCATCGAAATCGAGAAAGCCGATTACCAGATCAAGCCGATGAATTGCCCCGGCCACATTCTGATTTATAAATCGCATCTGCGCAGCTATCGCGATTTGCCGTTGCGCTATGCCGAACTGGGCACGGTTTATCGGTATGAGCGCTCGGGCGTTCTCCACGGATTGCTGCGCGTGCGTGGGTTCACGCAGGATGACTCGCACATTTTCTGCCGGCCGGATCAAATCGAATCCGAGGTTGCGGGCTGTCTGGATTTTGCATTTGCCGTGATGAAGACCTTTGGCTTTGATCGTTACGAAGTCGAGCTTTCCGAATGGGACGCCGCGCATCCGGAAAATTACGCTGGCAAAGCGGAAGACTGGAACCGCGCTACAGCCGCGCTCTCCGATACTCTCCAGCGCACGAAAATTCCGTACAAGCGCATCGAAGGCGAAGCCGCGTTTTACGGGCCGAAGATCGACGTGAAATTGATCGATGCAATTGGCCGTCCGTGGCAACTCACCACCGTACAATTTGATTTCAATTTGCCCGCGCGCTTCGCCTTGGAATACGTTGGCGAAGATGGTGCGCGCCACCAACCGCTGATGGTTCATCGTGCGCTGCTCGGCTCGGTCGAACGTTTTTTCGGCATCCTTATCGAGCATTACGCGGGCGCCTTTCCCGCGTGGCTTGCGCCGGTGCAGGCGAGCGTATTGCCGCTCAGTGAGAAATTTGCGGACTACGCGAAATCCGTTCAGGAGAAATTACGCGCAGCGGGTGTTCGCGTTCATCTCGACGATCGCAACGAAAAGCTCCAGGCCAAAATCCGCGACGCGCAACTTCAAAAAATTCCGTATATGCTCATCGTCGGCGCCAAAGAAGCCGAATCCGGCGCCGTCTCCGTACGTCATCGCACAAAAGGCGACCTCGGTCCTCAGCCGCTCGATCAATTCATTGCTGCGCTCCGTAATGAAATTGAGACCAAAGCCCACGACTGAAATAGTCGTTCTCCCACGCCAATGAAGATTCAGATTCGCCAGGCAGATCCCGTGGATATCCCCCCTCTGCGTGAATTGATCGACGCCTCTGTCCGCGGACTGCAAGCGCCCGACTACACGCCGGCCCAGATCGAGCGCGCGCTCGAGACGGTTTATGGCGTGGATAGCCAGTTGATTGCCGACGGAACGTATTTCGTCGCGGAAGAGGAATCGCCAGAAGGAAACGGTCCCGCGATCATCGGATGTGGTGGCTGGAGCAAGCGCAGGACGCTCTATGGTGGCGATCGGTGGACCAGGCGGGAAGATGCGCTTCTCGATCCTGCCCGCGACGCCGCAAGGATCCGCGCATTCTTCATCCATCCGACTTGGGCCCGGCGCGGCATCGGCGGCATGATCCTCGAAGCTTGCGAATCAGCCGCTAGGTCCGCGGGCTTTACCCGCTTTGAAATGGGTGCCACGTTGACGGGCGTTCCGTTTTATCGCGCCAAAGGTTACGTTGAACTAGAACACATCGAGGTCCCGCTGGCGAACGGCCTCTCGCTTCCCGTTGTGCGCATGGCAAAGCACGTATAGGCGCAAACATCGCCAACGATGCAACTCTTTGCGGCGGTGTGTGATATCTTCTCGGAAATGCCCGACACCATTCCCGTAGTGATTCGCGAAGAAAAGCCCGTGCGCAGTGCCGCGGTAAGCGCGCGAATCATCGCGGCGGGCATTGTGATAGCGTTCTGCTACCTGGCATCAAGCGTCGTGGTGACGCTGCTGGTAGCGATTCTTCTGGCATATTTTCTCGATCCGCTTGTGGTATGGCTCGAACTGTTCCGCTTGCCGAGGGCGCTGGGCTCGCTCGTAGTATTAATCGTAGCGATAGCGTTGCTTGTTTTTCTTGGCTCGGCGCTCGTGAGCCGCGTGGACCAATTTGGCGCGGACTGGCCGCTGTATCGCGCCCCCCTCCGCGCCGTCACGAGCGGCGTCGAACGGCGGCTGAATTTGCTTGAGTCCCGCGTCAACGAAATTTCCTCCCAGCCGCCCGAGCCGCACGCGATCACCATAACGGAACTGCATCCCGTCCGCGATGCGCTCCTGCGGCGCCTCGGCTCCCTCTACACCGCATTATTTGCGGCGACCTTTGTGCCCTTCCTGGTGTTTTTCATGCTCGTGGCGAAGCGAAAGATATGGCATGAGACGATGGAACTGTTCCCCGTATCGCGGCGGACGCCGGTGAAAATCGCGCTGGCGGAAGTGAGCAACATGCTGCGGAGTTACGTTGTGGGAACAGCGCTCGTCGGCTTGATTTTGGTCGTGGCAAGCTGGGCGTTTTTCTGGGCCATCGGAATGGATTTCTCGTTTTTGACCGGGCTCGTGTCCGGACTGCTGAACCTGGTGCCCTATCTTGGCATGGTCCTTGCCTGGATGCCGCCAGTGATTATTGGTCTTAAGCAATTTCACAGCGTGAGTCCGTTCCTCGGAATTTGCGGCGTACTAGGATTTTTTCATTTGATGGCCGCAAATTACTTGCTGCCCTCCTTCGTCGGAAGGCGAGTCCATTTGAACGCCGTGTCAGTCACCGTCGCACTGCTTTTCTGGGGATGGCTGTGGGGCGCGCTGGGATTGCTGCTGGCGATTCCCATCACCGGGACCATCAAAGTAGTTTGCGATCACGTAGAAGGATGGGAGCCAGTAGGGAAATGGCTGGGCGCGTGAAACCGCAAATAATTCCCGCGGAGGCTTCTACGGAATTGCACGCAGGCGCCGGACGATCCCACGGAGCGTCGCATCATCTGCCGGCTCCTGAAACAGGCGAATTGCGGCAATGCCTGCCGCACCAGCGCCCAAGCACGCGCTGGCGTTTTCGTCGTTAACCCCGCCAATCGCCAGCACCGACACGCCAACGCGCCGGCAAGCTTCGGCAAGTTTCTCGGTACTCTGCGGCTTGCCGAAACTTATTTTTGAAGGGGTCTCGTAGACGGGACCGAAGAAAATATAATTTGCTCCGGCACGTTCGGCTTCGATGATTTCGTCAAGCCCGTGACACGACGCGCCAACCAGAAAATCCGGTGGAGCGTTCCCCGCACGGCACCATCGAACAACTTCGCGAATCGGAACTGAACCGCCGCCGAGATGCACACCCGCCGCACCAGCGGCGATGGCAACGTCAATACGATCATTTACGAGCACGCGCGTCACAACGTTCATCGGCGTATTCGGCTGGGGCCTTGAATTTGCGGCGGTGCTAACGACGGCGATGGCGCGACGCGTGAGCTCCAGCAATTCGCGCGCTGTCAAATCCTTTTCGCGAATCTGGACCCAGTCAATTCCCGCGGTCGCGGCGCGCTCGATTTGCTTCAGCAAATGATTGCTAGAAGCAGTGCCCGAAGGTAATTCGCGTCCCAGGAGATGGCGGTCTGTGACGTAACAGAGGAGCATGTATGCAACCGCGACGCTAATGGCTCGCTGTAACCGGCCTTTTCTTGTGCCGGAAAGAATCCACCGCAAGCACGGCGTCAATCACACCAAGTCCAGAAATCGCACCACGAACGTAGGGATTGAGCAAGACCGGGATCAGCAATGGATAACGATTGAGAAAATAATTCGCATCCCAGAAGTTCGACCATGGGATCAGGATTATCAACAGACCCATTTCGAGCCATAGAAGCTGCAGAAGCACGCGTAGGAGACGATTAGCCAATGTGGATCAATGTTTCTGCAGTGTTGCGATGCGCTCTGCCACATCGCGATAGTCGATGTTCATTGCGTAGACCTTCCGGAAACTATCAAGCGCTGCGCCACTATTGCCTGCCTGCTCTTCCGCCAGGCCCAAATCATACCGCAAAGCCAGAATTGTTTCCGGATCAAGGCCAGGAAGCTCAAGCGCGCGCTGATACCATAGCGCTGCAATTTTGGGCTCCTGCTTCTCCATAAAAACCAGGCCGAGCAGCGTCGCGCATTGCATCGAGTAACGGAAGGGCTGGCCTTCCTGAATCGCCTTCGCGACTCTTTGGAATTCACCAATGGCCTCATCGAGCAACCCCATCTCGCGATATGCAATACCGAGGTTGTAATGCGTCTCGAGATCTTCGTCCTGATCCTTCTCGCCCATTTCGCCTAGCTCGGCGCGGAACTCCTGAAAAACTTCACTCAACTCATTCTTGCCACCGTCCGCAGCCACTTCGACCTCTGGAAGCGGTTCGGCGCCATGCTTGGCCTTCGCGGGCGCTTCCGCAGGAGAAGGTTCCAAGCCCTCCACTTCCGCGACGAGCTGATCGAGGAAACTTTCCGTGGTTGTGGCTTCATTATTTGCGGCGGGCATTTCAGAGACAAGTTCGAGTTCGAATTCAGTAGCCTCAGCCGCTGCCGCCGCAGCGGGGAAAGGCACTTCACGAGTAGGAGCGGGAGGTGGCGCTGAATGGGAAGTTGCTTCAGATTCCTCCGACGCGGTCAGGTTGGCCCATTCGTCGGAAAGGTCGATCTCGTGATCGCTCGGCGAAGGGGTCGCGGCAGCCTCAGCGCGCGCGGCTGACGGTGTCGATTCCGAGGCAAGAGCTTCCGAGCCCGGCGTCATCGGAACGGAAAATTCGGCCGGTCTGGATGGTCCGGTCGGCGGACGCGCCGCCGGCTGCGCGGCTGTAAGCTCTGCGTCGGTTGCTCCCGAAGCGCGCTGAAAGCGCCGGCGAAGCTCGGTGAAACGCTCCGCATTTGTCGCATCGCCGCGTTGCGTGTAAATCTGTTCCAGCTGCGCTGCAAGTTCAGCGGTTCTCCGGTCATCGCCGGCTCCGAGGTTCAAATCCAGCAGCCGCTCAAGCGTCGGCGCGTGGCCCGGTACGCGCTGCAGAATATTATCGAGCAACTGAATGGCTTTTTGCGTGAGCCCATAGCTTGAGAATAAATCCACGTCCGTCAGAGCTTGGGTGATGAAGCGTTGCGTTTCATCATCCAGTCCCAGGTCGTTAACCGGCGTCACCGGTACTGGCGTAGCAGTGCCAAGCAAAGGAGCTGGCGCCGGCTGCTGCGGAAACGCCTCTTCGAGATCCGCAGGCGCGCTCGGAGCATGTCCCAATTTTTTTCGAACCTGACCAAGACGCTGCCGCGCCAGCTCATTGTCCGGCTCGCGTTCGAGCAGATCGTTCAGCGTCGTTTCCGCGCGTTCAGATTGTCCGGCATTGGTGTAAGCGTCAGCGAGCTGCGATTGCGCTTCCGAAAGGTTGTTGTCGCCCATGCGGCGGTAAAGATCGACGAGCCATTCCAGCGGTTCGACGCGCCCCCTCAGCCGTTCTGCGACAGCGGTGAGCACTTTCGCCAAATGCTCTTGGTTTCCGGAGGCGATTGCGGATTCGCGAATACCGTCAATGAGCTGAAGCGCTCCATCCGGATCGTCCGCTTCGATCAGAGCGTTGGCGACGCGTAAGACAAGCACATATTTTTCCGCACCCTGCAATGCGGCATGCTGAACCACTTCGACGGCGCGCTCGTTTTTTCCGCCCTTCAGGCAAATATCGATTTGCAATCCGAGTGTTTCCGAATTTGAGTCCGCATCAGGCAGGCTGGCGAGGGTTTTCAACGCCCCATCTGTGTCGCCCGCCATCCCGAGCATGCGAGCCTTGAGGAGCAGAGCGGCAGAGTTGCCGGGTTCGGCGGTGAGCGCGGCATCGATTGTCTTTTGCGCTTCGGCGGCGTCTCCGTGCTCATGCAGGTAACGTGCAAAATGCAAATAGGTGTTTGCCGCCTCTTTTTTCTGACCCATCGCGATGTACAGCTCGGCCAGACGTCGCTGCACGCGCGGATTATCCGGCTCGACTTCGAGCAGGCGGCGCAGAACCTCGACGGCTTTCGAGGTTTGATTGGTTTTCAGGTGGGCTTCGGCGAGTTGCAAAAAAATCGGCCGCGCCTCGCTCAAGATTCCTTGCTGCACGTAAAGGTTGGCGAGTTTTTCGAGCGGCTGCGTTTCGTTCGGCGCCAGCTTTGAAATCTTCTTGTAGATCGCGATGGCCTTGCTATTGAAGCCGTCATTCAGGTACAGCTGCGCGAGCCGTTCGAAATATTCCACGGCCTGCGGCATGCTGTTCTGCCGTACAAACAGATCGCCGACCGTCATCAGAACTACCTGATCGTTCGGATCGCTGCGCAGAATCGTCTGGTATTCCTGAATCGCTTGGGCGACTTTACCTTGATTCAGCGATTTCAGCGCCGAATCCATGACTTTGGCTTTATTCATTGCCATGCGTCTTTTGATTCCCCCAAGCCGCGTGCCCGTGGCGGACGCCCAGACTGGGCGCTTTAACGCGAGTTCTCTGAAGCTAGGCTACGGTAGCACACGCGAAAAACAAGGGTCAACGCGCTGCCGCGCGCGCGTGTAGGAACTCGACAACACCTGGCGTTGACGGAACTTGCTGAATTAGGGTGCGGCGCCGCTGCCTCGCTCGTAACTATCAGCGAAACGCTACTCCGGTGTGGCGGCGCGAGGGATTCCCTGCGATGAAGAGGCCGAAGTTGAGACGGTTGCCGCGGCGCCTGTTGCGGACGCAATCGCCACAGAAATCTCCCCCAAAGGCAGCGGCTCCTGCGTCGCATGCGCTGCCCAACAGGTGGATTCGCGTACCGGCGCATACGAAAAACGATGCAGCGGCGTCGGCCCGTAACGCTTCAGCGCTTCCAGATGGTCCGGAGTGCTATAGCCGCGATTCTGCGCCAGTCCATACTGCGGATAAAGCCGGTCGAAGTCGTCCATCAAATGGTCGCGCTCGACCTTCGCCAGAATTGAAGCTGCCGCAATCGAAATCGACCGCGCGTCGCCGTGAATCAAAGCTTTCTGCTCGACGGCTAGCGGCAACTCCATCGCATCGATCAGCAGGTAATCTGCGGCGGGACGAATATTTTCGACGGCAGCGAGCATAGCTTGGCGGCTGGCCTGATAAATATTCCATGCATCGATGCGGCTCGCGTCAATTTCCGCGACAGCCCACGCAAGGGCATGTTCACGAATGCGCTGCGCCAGTTCTTCGCGGCGATCGTGCGTTAGTTTCTTCGAATCGTCGAGCCCGACAATGCGCCGGCGCGGATTCAACACCACCGCTGCCGCCACCACGGGCCCGAACAGCGATCCGCGCCCAACTTCGTCGATGCCGCAAATGCGCATCCATCCTTGCTGACGCGCCAGCCGTTCGTATCGCGCAGAGCAGAGCCGTCCCATCGCGCGCGATTCTACCACAGGCGTTGCAATGGAATTCATTTCAGCGGATTCAGTAGCAGCTTGATGACATAACAACGTCGGCCTCACAAGGAGCCGAGTAAACTGTGCGGTGTCAACCTGCAGAGCTCGGATTTAGCGAAGGGACGAGCAACCGCGAGGAGGAATCTGCATTTTCCTTGCCCTTTTGTAAACTGCGGCTCCCTTGCAACGGCGGAATGGAATCAAGAGCACTTTTTCAACAGAGTACCAAGCAGAAAAAACTTTGGGTGATTTGCCACGAGTTGAAAATCTATTCGTCGCTCTTCGCTTCGGCAGTTTTCCCCGGACGTTCACGCTCCACGCGCTTGATGCGCGCCGATTTTCCCGTCAGCCCGCGCAGATAATAAAGTTTCGCGCGCCGAACGTCGCCCTGCTGCACAATCTCGATGGAAGCGATTGTCGGCGAGTGCAGCGGAAAAATGCGCTCGACGCCGATTCCGAAGCTGACGCGCCGCACCGTGAAGCTCGCTCCCGCCGTATGCCCGCGCCGCTTGATGACTACGCCTTCGAACGGCTGAACGCGCTCTTTTTCTTTCCCGGCCTCGCCCTCGCGCAGCTTCACGTGCACGCGAATCGTGTCCCCTGGCCGGAACGCCGGAAAATCCGTGCGAACTTGGGACTCCTGCACCTTATCAATCGCGCGATTCATGTCAATTTTTCCCGGCAGACCCGCTCAGGTGGGGCCAGCTCTATCTGTGCAATCCCCAACTATAGCGAAATTCCCTCATTTCTACCAGTGGAATGCGTCAACGTTTCCCCCGGCCGCGCTTCCTTCGCACGCCCTTGCCCATAAGCTCGTCGGGTCTAAAAATCCCAAGACCAATCAACAAAATTCCAATCAGAATTAGATATGGTCCAAAAACCCAATCCATGCCACCACGTTTGGTACGAGTAGCCCTTGTCAAACAGCGACGCAACACCGGTGTTCAGGGCTAAAAAGCCTAGAATTACGGCACCGATTCCGCCCATCGTGCGCGTACAGAGCATGTCGCAATCCCTATAAAGGCTACAGCTTCAAAAGCCTGGCTGCGTTTCCGC
Organism: Candidatus Acidiferrales bacterium; assembly: GCA_035534035.1. Lineage (GTDB taxonomy): Bacteria > Acidobacteriota > Terriglobia > Acidiferrales > UBA7541 > DAHUXN01. Next base: position 21,273 of record DATLSS010000028.1, read on the forward strand.
CGAGGATTTTGTTCTTGTCCGCGGCGGGAATCGGCAGGCTGCCCAGCGACGCGAGCATTTCGGGGATACTGCCGATTTGGTGCGGATAATCGCTGCCGGCGAGAATGTGCTCGACGCCGGCGAAATCGATGGCCAGTTTCAGCGCCAGCGGATCGAAATTCACGGTGTCGTAATAGAATTGCTTCAGGTATTCGCTCGGCGGACGCGAAATCTTCACGCGACATTCCTTAAACGCGCGAAAACCGCGATCCGCGCGCTCCGCAATGTACGGAACCGCGCCGCCCAGATGGCTCAGCACCCAGCGAATGCGCGGGAAGCGATCCGCGACGCCGCTGAATACTAGCTTTTCCGCGGCCAGCGTCGTATCGAATAAAAATCCCACGAGCGGCATCAGCCAATAATCCGTCATTGCCTCGACGCCAACGGGAGCCGTGGGATGAATGTGCAAAATCGCATCAAACTCGTTGGCGCGCTCATACAGCGGCCAGAAACGTTCATCCGAAAGCGCCACGCCGTTGATGTTGCTGAAAAGCATTGCCCCGCGAAATTGAAGCTCGCGGCACGCGCGCTCGAATTCTTTCACCGACGCGGTGGGATCATTCAGCGGGAGGGTCGCCAGCGCCGCAAATTTCCCGCCCTTCGTGCGCACCACTTCCGCGAACTCGTCGTTCACCAGCGCCGCGAGTTTCACGGCGTTTGCGGGCGATTCGACGTGCGTTCCGGGAGTCGTCAACGAAATCACCTGCATGTCGACGCCGTATTTCGCAAGCTCGCCTTCGCGAAAATCGATGTCGCGATGCCCGCGTACGGCCACGTTGTAATCGCCGGGATAATGCAGTCGCGGATTACCTTCCGCGTCGAAATCAACTTTCACGACGCTTGAGCCCGCGCGCAGCGCATCCAGATACGCCGGCGGATAATAATGATTGTGGAAATCAATGATGGCCATTTCGAATTTTCCTCGCGCCCGAGCGTATCAAACGCAAGCGCGCGAGCACAACGCCGCGAATCACGCGCGAACGAACCGAGCCGAGTTCTATTTCGCGACGCCGCCTCGCGGATTTTCGTCCGCGAGCAAATCCGGTCGATTACGCAGCGTTTTTTCGAGTGCCGTGCGATGCCGCCACTGCCGGATTTGTTCGTGATTCCCGCTCATCAGGATTTCGGGAACTTCCCAGCCGCGGAAATTCTGTGGCCGCGTGTAATGAGGATAATCCAGGATGCCACGCCCCACGCCCTGTAATTCCGCACTCCGCGTTTCATGTTCTGCGTTTCGCGAGTCGGAAATGCGTTCGACTGCGACACTTTTGCCGGGCTTTTTGCCAACTTGGCTCGTTTCATCGTCCGCTCGATCTGGCGGGGCAGAAAACGATTCGTTTTCGGCGGAATCTTCGTTGCCAAGCGCGCCGGGAATCAAACGTGTCACCGCATCGAGCACCATCGCAGCGGGCAATTCGCCGCCAGAAAGCACAAAATCGCCGACAGAGATTTCATCGGTGGCAAGATGCTCCGACACGCGCTCGTCCACGCCTTCATAACGGCCGCAAATCAAAATCACGCGCTCCAGTTGCGAAAATCTCCGCGCCATTTCCTGCCGAAAAAGCTTTCCCGAAGCGGAAAGCAGCACGATGGCAGTTCGTGCCGCTGGCTGCGACGATTGCACGCCCTCCATAGGGCCCATCAGCGACTCGACAGCGTCGAAAAGCGGGTCGGGTTTAAGCACCATGCCTTCGCCGCCGCCGAACGGACGGTCATCGACGGTGCGATGGCGGTCATGCGTGAACGCTCGCAAGTCGTGAATCGCGATGTGGATCAGTTTCGCTTCGCGCGCGCGCCGCACAATCCCGTGATCGAGCGGCCCGCGAAAAAACTCTGGGAAAATCGTGATGATGTCGAAGCGCATCGCATTGGAATCTTACCTTAGTCGCGTTTCTGTCCGCGCGGTTTCTAGGTTTGATTTAGATCGAGAAGACCTTCGGGAAGCACGACGTCGATGCGGCGAGCGGCGGTGTCGATACGAGTGCAAATTTCTGTGGCGAGAGGAATCAGCAATTCACCACGCGACGTGGTGACAACGAGGACCGGCGTACCGGGCACGGACTCGCCCGTGGATTGCACGTCGCGAACATCCCCCAGTTTTTCAGGGCCAAGTTTTTCCGATGTACCGCTCACGTTGGCTTGAAAAACCTCGCAGCCAATCAGATCCGTGACGAAGTAGCTGCCTGCCGCAAGAATCACGCGCTCGGAAAGCGGAATCTGAACTTCGAGGCCGACGAATCGTTCCGCGTCAGAAATGGAATGGGGGCCTTCAAAAAGAAAAATCGCCTGCCCGTTATGGAGCCAGCATTCGCGAATCGCAACACGGCGGGGCAGATTCTTGCCGTCCCACAATTCCGCGGAATTGAGCTGCGTCATACGCTCGGGGAAATCGGTGAGAATTTCCGCCGCAACTTCTCCGCGGCGTCCGCGAGCACGCAGGATCCTGGCAAGTGTGACGCGACTGGCTGGGGAGTCGGCCACGCTATTCGAGTATTTCCAAAGTGAATCGTTTTTTCAATTTCATTCCAGCCGCACCGAGCAGCGTGCGGATGGACTTCGCGGTGCGGCCCTGCCGCCCGATCACTTTCCCCAGGTCATCCGGTGCAACACGCAGTTCGAGGACGGTGACTTGCTCACCTTCGATGGAGTTCACAGCCACCTGTTCGGGATGATCGACAAGAGCTTTAGCGATCTGTTCGACGAGCTCCTTCATCATGAGAAACCTCCGGACGTTCGCTGGGTCCGGGCGGAAAAAATCCGCTGAGGCTTAAATCCGGCGCTGAAGTTCAGGGCCCTGAAGAATACGATGCTTTATGCGATTTTTTGGTCACGCAAGAAGCTGCGGACGGTGTCGCTGGGCTGAGCGCCGCAACCGAGCCAGTATTTCACGCGCTCGGCGTCGAGCTTAACGATCGCAGGATTCTTCAGAGGATCGTATGTCCCCACAATTTCAACAAAACGGCCGTCGCGCGGACGCGTCTTCTCAATCACAACCACGCGATAGGCTGGCTGTTTCTTCTTGCCAATGCGGGACAATCGGATCATCAACACTTCGTTATATCCTCCAAAATTGCAGTCCGATTATAGCGTAAGCGCCCAAATTTCCCAAGAGTCAGTTCAAGGACATTATAAAGGGGGAGAATACCGGATTTGCAGACACGACTTAGCCCGAAAGGCCGCCGCGGAGCTTACCGAGGCCGCGCATTTTGCCCTTCATGGTGTTGCCGTACATTTTCATCATGCGGCGCATTTCGTTGTACTGCTTGAGGACTTCGTTGACTTCCTGAACCGTGGTGCCGCTGCCGCGGGCGATGCGCTTGCGACGCTTGCCGTCGATCAGGTTGTGGTCGTCGCGTTCGGCGGAGGTCATGGAGTTGATGATGGCTTCGGCGACTTTCAGGCGGGTCTCGTCGATAGCCGTGTCTTTTGGCAATTTGGCGAAAGGGCCGATTTTCGGGAGCATGCCCATAAGCTGTTCGAGCGAGCCCATTTTGCGGATCTGCTTCAACTGGTCGCGAAAATCCTCGAGGGAGAATTCGTCGTGTTCGAGTTTGCGCTGAAGTTCGCGCGCCTGTTTTTCGTCGATGGTTTTCTCGGCTTTCTCGATGAGCGTGAGGACGTCGCCCATGCCGAGGATGCGCGAGATGATGCGGTCGGGATGAAATTGCTCGATGGCGTCGTATTTTTCGCCAATGCCGGCGAATTTTACTGGCGCACCAGTGACTTTGCGAATCGAGAGCGCTGCGCCGCCGCGCGCATCGCCGTCGAGCTTGGTGAGAATCACCCCAGTGACGCCGAGGCGTTTGTGAAATTCGCCCGCGGAGCGCACGGCGTCCTGGCCGATCATGGCGTCGGCGACGAAAAGAATCTCAGAAGGGGCAAGTTCGCGCTTGAGCGTAGAGAGTTCGTTCATGAGTTCGTCGTCGATGTGCAAGCGGCCGGCCGTGTCGACGAGAACCACGTCGTAGGCGGAGAGTTTTGCTTCGCGCATGGCGCCGCGAACGATTTCGAGCGGCTTGTCAGTGCCAGCGCCGGGCCACACAGGAGTGCTGGTGGCTTTGGCGACTTGGGCGAGTTGCTCGCGCGCGGCGGGACGATAAACGTCCGTGGAAACGACGATGGGACGATGTCCATTGTGGCCGAGCCATTTGCCGAGCTTGCCTGTGGTTGTGGTTTTGCCCGAGCCTTGCAGGCCTACGATGAGCCAAACCGAAGGCGGGCGCGAGGCGAACTGCATGCGGACTTCTTTGCCGAGGAGCTCGGTCAATTCGTCGTGAACGATTTTGACGACTTGCTGATCGGGTGAAAGTTGGAGAAGGACTTCGGAGCCGAGGGCCTTTTCGCGAATGTGCGCGATGATTTCGTCGACCACGCCGAGATTGACGTCGGCGTCGAGAAGGGCTTCGCGAATTTGCGCCAGGCCGGCGTCGAGATGCTCTTCGGTGAGCTTGCCCTGACCGCGAAGATTCTTGAAGGCGCGCTGGAGTTTGTCGGTGAGATTTTCAAACATGGCTTAGTCGAGACCTGTTTGCAGACTGAAACTCATTTGCGATCAAGATTTTACGCGTCCGCTCTGCCGCGCGCGGATGATGGCGAAACCGAAGACAAAAGCAAGGTGCGGTTTGGAGGCGAGAAAAAGTGTTCGGCATTTTTAAAACCGCAAAAAATTGGCGATTAGAAACTGGTCCAGTTGTTTGTTTTGTGTAAGTTAGCTCGGTGTCTAATTCCGGATGGTGGATTAGAAAAAAGCCGCGACCGACGGGCCATCGTCCCAGCCTTCCCGCGTCGGGACGAATAGGGCAAGTGGGGGAACCTGACTGCGGGTCGTTTCGGCGCTGCGCCAACTGCATGGAGATCTCAAACCTCTTTCCATTATCTCATGAGTGTAAAGTGAGCGTAAGCGCCGGGCCGAAAGATGTCGGGTCGAAAGAAGATTGAAAGCGGAAAAGCAGCGGGCGAATGGCAAGCCCATCATGGCTCGATAGCGAATGCGGAACAGGGCACACCCATGATGTAAGCTTGGCGCTAGAATTCTGCAGGCGGGAGGTTGCTATGCCCTTTGTCGATACGAGCAAGCTGGGAGTGATTGAGCGCTTGCCAGGATGGTATGGACGGTATTTCCACTCGGCGAGCATGACGTTTGCGCACTATGATTTCGTGAGTGGTTCAACGATTCACGAACACTTCCATCCGCAAGAAGAAGTATATGAAGTGATCGAGGGGGAACTCGAACTGACCATCGACGGAGTGACGCAGATCGCTCGGGCGGGCATGGTCGGGATCGTGCCGAGCAACGTCCGCCATTCGGTGAAGGCCCGGAGTGATGGGCGGGCGATCATCGTCGATTATCCGCGGAGGGGCGAATTCGAGTAGACGGAGGCAAATCAGGCGAATGGCGAATATCGAGTGGGTGAGGAAGTACTGCAAAACGCTGGCGGGGACGACGGAACAAATCCAGTGGGAGGACGACCTGCTGTTCAAGGTGGGCGGGAAGATGTTTGCGGCGATGCCACTCGAACTGGGTGGAGCGCACATGAACGCGCCGTGGGTGTCATTCAAATGCACGGCCGAGGAATTTGCGGAACTGACGGAGCGGCCGGGGATACGTCCGGCGGCGTATCTGGCGCGAGCGCAGTGGGTGTCGGTGGAAAGCGAAGAGGCGCTGCCGCGTGCGGAGGTCGAGCGATTGCTGAGGCAATCGTATGAGTTGGTGATGGCCAAGCTGACGAAGAAGAGGAGGGAAGCAGTGATGAGTGGCCAGTGGTCAGTGACGTCAGTGACGAGTGAAAAGCGAAAGAAGAAGAAAGTGGCAAGGGGGAAAAGTAAGAGAAAACGATGAGTTGCGAGAGGGTTAAACGACCAGCGAGTCAGGAACTGAAGACATCGCGCCCATAACGCGCGCGACATATGAACGCTATTGGAAGTGTATAGAGAGGACGGGGTGGAGCTCGATGGCGTTGGGGGCGACGTCGCGCTGCTTGTGGAAGAAATCGAAGAAGGCGACGCCGGTGACGTCGACGATGACGGTGCCGGGAACGCTCTCGAAGCGGTTGGTGGGCATGCCGAAGCGGGATTCGAGTTCGCGGCGGGCGGATTCAAACTGGCTGGCGTAGCGCGAGGCGCACGCGCCGGAACAATTCTGCGAGGGAATCTCCGCGATCATGGTGGCGCTGGGATCGTTCAAGTCGGCGAGGAGGAGGTGGAAGTCGCGGTCGCTCTCTTCCTTGATGGCGAGGAGCTGCGCGCGGACGGTGAAGGCCTGGAGTTCGAGGGGCGCGATGCGCGTGTCCGCTGGGAGCGGCGATGGCGCGGGTTGGGAAGTGAGCCAGGCGACGGTCGTGGGGCGCGGAGAGAAATTGACGCTGGCGGCGTCCGCGTCGGAGAGGGTTTTGACGGCCCAGCGCTCGGTACCGCAGGGCGCTCCGCAGGTGATGAAGTTTTGCGACGGGCCGGTGGTCGGGCGCTGAAGATGGTTCTGGCGATAGAGGTAGAGCGCGACCAGAATGACGAGGATTGCGAAAGAGATTAGGCGGCGTTGTTGGCGACGAGTCATTTTGCTCTTGATCCAGGTTTCACTTCGTATCGTCGCAACACGATTCCCAAAATGAAGGCCACGCCCGTCTGCCAAACAAGCCACAGCGAATACCGGTGGCTCATTTCTCCGGCAGTGTTCGGAGCTGTGCCCGCGCGAGGAGCGGGGCCAAGAGCGTGAGCGGCGGACGACAAAGCCATGCCCAGGGTCGGGCCGAGTTCCCAGCCGATTCCCAAGACGCCGCCCAACGCGGGCCAAGAAAAAACCTTCCAGTCGAGGTCCCGCAACTTGATTTCAGGGTGCAACTGGGTTACCGCCGATGAGACAACCACGACTGCTCCGAACAAACCACTTGCAAACAAAGCGACGGGCGAAGCCGCGACGCCATGACCCACCGACGAGTCTCCCAATGGGAGCCAGATCTCGGCCTGGATCCCCAGCCATACGGCAAGAAGATTCGCGACGGTGCATGCAACAATGAAGAGGATTGCCCTCCGAGGGCTGCGCAAGGCCCCAGAGACGATGAAACAGCCCGAAATGATTACGCCAAATACGATGCCAGGGAAAAAAAGGAAGTCAGATTGGCCTGTCGCGGATGCGCCGCAGATGGTGACCGATGCAGAAAGGAGCCCGGCAGCGGACAAGAGAGTCGCTAATTTGAAGTCGCGCCTTTGTTCACCGGCCACTTGGGCTGCTCCCGTAAGAGCCCATTATGTGTGTTCACTGTTGACCCGTGCGGGGCATTCAGAAATAAGTATGACCTATTGGTTATACAAGACCACCGATTCGCCCGCTTGTACAAACACTTTGTGAGATGACAATGACATTCCCTTCCGATTCCGGAGTAGAGCGTTCCTTGACCGGGTGTGGAGGGTCGAATACACTAGCTGTTTCGCCTAACGATGCGAAAGCTAGCAGTTCTTCACACGCGCGATTTGCCAATCTGTGGGCGGCCGTTCTTGCGAATTATGGGGCAGCAACTATTTAAGGAGAGGACTCCTTGGTAAAACGTACGTTTCAGCCGCATGTTCGGAGGCGGCACAAGAAGCACGGGTTCCGCGCGCGAATGAAGACCAAGGGCGGGAAGAAAGTTCTGGCGCGACGCCGCAAAAAGGGACGCCACAGCATTACGCGCGTCTGACGGTTTTCGATATGGCCGAACGAACGGGCGCTGACGCGGACACGCGCGACGCTTCCGTCAGTGGCGCTCCGTCGACAAACATCGCTCATAGCAAACCAGTCAAGCGCAATTTGCCGCGCGAATCGCGGCTGGTGCGGCGGTCGGAATTCGAAGCGGTGTACCGCGAAGGCCGGCGGCGGTCGAGCTCGACATTCCTGATTTTTCTGCGTGGGAACGGATTGCCGCGAAACCGATTCGGAATGAGCGTGAAGAAGGCGCTGGGCAACGCCGTGGTGCGCAATCGAATCCGAAGGCGCATCCGGGAAGTTCTGCGATTGCATCGCGAGGAGATTCTGCCGGGATGGGACGTGGTGATACATCCGAGCCGATCCGTGGCGACGCTCGAGTTCACGAAACTCGAAGCGGACCTGCTGGCGCTGCTGCCGCGCGACAAGCGAGCGGCGAAGTGACGCGCAAAAGCGCGGCGAAATGGCTCGCGCTGGCGTGCGTGCGCGGATATCAGATTTTTCTCGGGCCGTTTTTTGGCGGTAGCTGCAAGTTCGAACCTTCCTGCTCACGATACACCTACGAAGCAGTCGAGCGATTTGGCACGCGACGCGGCGTGTGGCTGGGGCTGAAGCGATTTTTGCGTTGCCGGCCGTTTTCGGCCGGCGGATATGATCCGCTACCACAGTTCTGGAAGTTGGAGGAAGCAACCCCGGTGCCCAGGTCAAACGACAGGCCAGGAGATGAAGCGCACTTAGTAAAATTCAAAAGCAACAGCAGATTCCTCGCAGCGGTGGCTCCTCGGAATGACAACAGCGTGAGTTTTCAAGCGTCCGGGAAAGCGCAGACACAAACAGCGGGCAGCCGCCAGCGAACGGAGACTGCCCGTTGAGCATGAGCGACGAGCAGCGCGCCGGCCTGGCTCTGGTGCTCATGGTTGTTGTGTTGGCGCTATGGTCCAAATTTTATAAGCCAGTTGTTCCGTCGAAACCAGCCTCCGTAAATTCTCCCGCCGCGAATGTTCAGCAACCGCCCAGCGTTGGGCCAGGATTGGGGAATGGGCAAGCCCAGAGCGCGCAAGCGAGCGGTACGCCGGCTGCGACGACGGTTCCGGTTAAAGAAGCCAAGGCGGCGCAGACGATCACGGTGGAGAGCGGGCTGTATCGCGTGGAGCTGTCGAATCGCGGCGGCGTGGCGCGAAGCTGGACGCTTGAGAAATATCACGACAACGAAAAGCCTCCGAAGCCTCTGGATCTGGTGAATACCGCGGCGGCGAAACAGCTCAATGCGTGGCCGCTCTCCATCCGCCTGGAAGATCCGAAGTTGGAAGCGGAGGCGGATTCCGCGTTGTACACCGTGACGCCTGCCTCTGCGACGTTACGGGCTCCGGCCGAAGTGCATTTCGAATGGAGCGACGGGCATTTGCAAGTTTCGAAACAATTGAAATTTGGGATTGGGTACGAAGTGGAATTGAACGTGTCGGCTGAGCTCGACGGGAAACCGCTGCCCGTCGGAGTGGCGTGGCGCGGTGGGTTCGGAGACCAGTCTGTGTCGAGCGCGCCAGCGCTTGTGGAAGTGTTCTACAGCGAAAACGGAAAGATCGAGTATTACACGTATAAGAAACTCGGCATGAAGGACCATCAGGACCAGCCGACGCAAGTGAATGGCTTCATGGAAGCTGCGGGAATTGAAGATACTTTTTTCACGGCGGCTTTTCTGTCGAATCAGCCGGGTATGACGCTGTGGGATTGGACGCAACAGCACAGCATCACGGAAAGCGGAAAAACGACGCAGGAGCCCGTCGCGGAAATGGCCGCGGGTCCGCAGACTCCGGGTCCATGGGACGTGCGGTTGTACGTGGGGCCAAAAGATTTAACAGAACTTGGAAAGCTGAATCCGCGGCTGACGGGCTTGGTGCAGTTTGGGTACATGAGTTTTCTCGCGAAGCCGCTGCTGTTGGTTCTGAAGTGGATCTACAAATACGTTCCGAACTACGGCTGGGACATTATTCTTCTGACGCTGGCCATCAACATGGCGCTTTTCCCGCTGAAGGTGAAAAGCTGGCATTCGATGAAGAAAATGCAGAAGGCGATGCCTCGTATCAAAGCGATTCAGGAGAAATACAAAAAGTATTCGATGCGGGACCC
>DATLSS010000029.1:0-18650 GCA_035534035.1 Candidatus Acidiferrales bacterium
ACTTTTCAAAATCGAAATCAGCCGGTGCGTGTCCCGCGGGTGCAATCCAATCGACGGCTCGTCGAGCACATACAGCGCTCCCACCAGGTGCGACCCCAGCGAAGTCGCCAGTTGTATTCTCTGCGATTCGCCTCCCGACAATGTCGACGTCAGCCGCTCCAGCGTCAAATAATCCAATCCCACTTCGTCCAGAAATCGCAACCGCTGCTGCACTTCCTCGAGCACTTTTCCAGCAATCACCGTTTCCGCCGGACTCAATTCCATCCCGTGAAAAAATGCGCGCGCCTCCGCCACCGTCATCGCGCACGCCTCCGTGATCGATTTCCCCGCGACGCGCACCGCCCGCGCTTCCTGCCGCAGCCGCGCCCCTCCGCAATCCGGACACGTCGCATAACCGCGGTACCGGCTCAGGAACACGCGTATGTACAGTTTGTATTTTTTGTATTCCAGCCGTTTGAAAAATGCCGTCACGCCTTCGAAATCTTCCTTCGGGTCGCCATCAATAATCCAACGGCGCTGCGCCTCGGTAAGCTGGCGAAACGGCACATGGATCGGAATTCCCTTGGTCTTCGCATACGTTTTCAAATCCTGTACCACTTGCCGGTAGCGCGGCTTCGTCCACGGTTCAATCGCGCCCTCGGCCAGCGATAGCCCCTTATCCGGGATCACGCGGTCAATGTCGAAATCAATCGTGTTCCCGAATCCCTGGCATCGCGGGCACGCGCCGTAGGGATTGTTGAACGAAAAAAGCCGCGGCTCCGGCTCCTGATAGACAATCCCGCATTTCTTGCACTCGAAGCGCTCGCTGAAAATCATTCGCTCCGGCGCCGCGCCGGCTTGCTCCGGCACGAATTCCAAAATCGCTTCGCCGCGCCCTTCGCGGTAGCAAATCTCAATCGAATCCATCAGCCGCGAACGAATTTCCGGCCCCAGCGCCAAACGATCCACCAGCACGTACACCGGCTTGGCAAAATCCACGTCGAGCAGTGTCTCCGGGGAAGAGAATTCATACACGCGCCCATCCTGGAACAGCCGGTTGAATCCCCGCTTCTGCAAACTCCCCAGCGTTTGCTTTACCGCATCTCCCGCAGGCGGCGCTTTTTTCCCTGCTTTGATGAAGAGTCCGGCGCGTCCTTTTCCGATCGCTGGCTCCGCCTCCAGCGCCAGTCGGTACAGCACGTAAAACCTTCGGCCCGCGGGCAGCTTCAGCACGCTCTCCGCGATTTCGTCAATCGTGTCTTTTTTCACTTCCTCGCCGCACTTCACGCAGAACGTATGTCCCACGCGCGCGTAGAGCAGCCGCAGGTAATCGTAAATTTCCGTCGCCGTCGCCACCGTCGAGCGCGGATTTCGCGTCGAATTTTTCTGCCGGATGGCAATCGCTGGAGCGATGCCCGTCACTTCGTCCACATCGGGTTTTTCGATCCGCTCCAAAAATTGCCGCGCGTACGCCGAAAGCGATTCGATGTACCGCCGTTGCCCCTCGGCATATACGGTATCGAACGCCAGGCTCGATTTTCCCGACCCCGACACGCCCGTCACCACCGTGATCGCGTTGTGCGGAATCTCAAAATCGATATTTTTCAAGTTGTGCACGCGCGCCCCGCGCACACGGATCACTTCCTGCCCGCCGGACGCTTCCGCGCGCAGTTTCGCTTTTACGGGTGCCCCATCCTGAGCGCCGTGTGCGAAGGGTGGGGATTTTGCGGGTGCCGCGGCCTGCTCGCCGGACGCTTCCGCGCGCAGTTTCGCTTTTACGGGTGCCCCATCCTGAGCGCCGTGTGCGAAGGGTGGGGACTTTGCCGTTTGCTTTCGATTCAACTCGAAAGGCCCCTGCTCTGTAGGTTTCGTCGCCATAGCCTAAACCTAAAATTATACGCGCCCGCGCAACCCCGCCGCAAATCTGCGTTCCTTGCTCAGTTGCCGGACGATGAGGACTTCCTCCTCATCTGCAAGACAAACTCGACACGGAACTTATGATAAATTCAGCTTGGAAGGAAAAGCAGTGCCGCCGGTTCAATCTTTCTCGCGCATCATCTGGATCGTCCTCGACAGCGTCGGCATCGGCGAGCTTCCCGACGCAGCCGACTACGGCGACGTTGGCCGCGACACGCTCGGCCACATCGCGCGCTCGCGACCGCTGCGCCTGCCGAATCTCGTTCGCCTCGGACTCGCCAATATAAAACCCCTCGCGCATCTCGACCCGCCCGCTCATCCCGCAGGCGCTTTCGGGAAGGGAATCACAGTATCGCCTGGCAAAGACACAACCACCGGCCACTGGGAAATGGCCGGCATCTGGCTCGACCAGGCGTTTCCCGTTTACAAGAATGGTTTCCCGCGTGACTTGATGGAAAAATTCGAACGCGCTATCGGCCGCAAAACCATCGGCAACAAACCCGCTTCCGGCACCGAGATTCTCAAGGAACTCGGCGAAGAGCATCAGCGCACCGGCTATCCCATCGTTTACACCTCCGGCGACAGCGTGTTTCAGATCGCAGCGCATGAAGACGTGATTCCGGTCGCCGAGCTTTATAAAATGTGCGAAATCGCCCGCAAACTTCTCGACGGCCCGCATCGCGTCGGCCGAGTCATCGCTCGCCCGTTCACCGGCACGCCTCGAAATTATCGCCGCACGGAGCGCCGCCACGATTACGCCGTCGAGCCGCCGCGCCCCATGCTCCTCGACGTCCTCGCCGAACGCAAAACTCCCGTCTTCGGCGTCGGCAAAATTCACGACATCTACAACGGCCGCGGCGTCGCCGATTACACCACCACAAAAAACAACGCCGACGGCATGGCAAAGCTGAGCGAATCACTCGCGCGCCGGCCCGACGGCCTCATCTTCGCCAATCTCGTCGATTTCGATATGCTCTACGGCCATCGCAAGGATGTCGAAGGCTTCGCCCGCTCGCTCGAAGAATTCGACGCGCTCCTTGGTCCATTTCTTGCGTCGCTGGAAAACTCCGATCTTCTCATCCTCACCGCCGACCACGGCTGCGACCCGGATCCTGTGAATCCAACGACGGATCATTCCCGCGAGTACGTTCCCATCGTCTGCTACTCGCCGAGAATGCAAGCTGGCCACGGCGCCGGCGTAAATTTGGGCATTCGCGCCACGCTCGCTGACATGGGCCAGACCGTCGCCGAAAATTTCGTCGCGAATATCTCCCATGGCACGAGCTTCCTCTCATCTATCGCTTAATCAGATTTGAGCAGACGACCGCGCTGGCGTGCTTGTCGAGATTCAACGCTTAGGATTGTGCGCAAGCCGCGAGGAATCGTTGCGGCGCAGAAGAAGAAAAGTACAAGCCATAACGACAACAATGAGCGCAACCCACATTCCGAGGCCATAACGGTCCCATAAATTGCCGGGCACGCACGCGCTCGAAGCCGCCCAAAGTCCAATGACTACCCACATGGTTCCGAAGATATGGAAAAGGATATTTGAGAACCTAGTCGGGGACGTGAGGTCGGAATATAATTTCTTCAAGGCCTTCTCGGGTTGAAAAAATGTCCACCTTCCGACCCACACAAATAACAGGCCGAATACGATGGCGGCAGCTCGGTAGAAATATCGGTCCATAACGTAGCGAACATTTTAAGTGAGATTGGTATTCCGGCGGCATCATTTCGCCGACCGTCTTTAATGCAAGAGCTACGCTCGTCACCTCAGTGTTTGCTTGACATGTAGAACTTCTAGGCGTATATGTCGTTCTTCTACCTATGAGAAAACCTGACGACAAATCCGAAATCCTGAAGGGCACGCTCGACATGCTCATTCTCAAGGTCGTCGCGCTCGGCCCGATTCACGGCTACGCTATTTCGCGGCGCATCCAGCAAATTTCCAAAGAGTTCTTTCAGGTCCAACAGGGCTCGCTTTATCCCGCTCTGCACCGTTTGGAAAATCGCGGATGGCTCGATGCCGAATGGCGTGAAGCAAACAGTGGCCGCGAAGCGAAATTTTACAAGCTGACGAAAAAGGGCCGCAAACAGTTGGAAGCTGAGGTCCTCAACTGGGCACGCCTTTCGGACGCCGTCGCGCTCATTTTGCGCACCGCCGAATAGCGGCTTTGTTTTAACGATTGTCATTCGCAGCGGATGCGACCAGCATCCAGCAAAAGAACCTGCTTTTGAGGGGTCGCTGTTTCTCTGCCACCGACTTCTTGGCAGACGGAGGCGAAAATGACTTGGCTCAGCCGTTTATTTTGCAGAGGCAAACTCGAAACGCAATTGGACTCCGAGTTGCATTTCCCACATTGAGCAGCAAATCGCTGACAACATTGCAGCGGGCATGAACCCTGCCGAAGCGCGCCGCCGCGCCCTCGCGCAATTCGGCGCCACGGAATACATCAAAGAGGAATGCCGCGACGCCCGGGGCCCGCATTTCCTCGACACTTTGCTTCAAGACAGCCGCTTCGCCTTCCGCATGTTGCGCAAATCCCTCGGCTTCACCGCCGTCGCCATCTTGACTCTCGCCCTGGGTATCGGTGCGAAGCGGCTAATTTCCAGCGACCGGCTGGGTTTCCGGTTTGGCCATGGGCGCATAATATCCCGGGCGTGCGCGCACGATCAATTTTCCGTGGCCTTTCACGCCGACAAGCTCGACTTTCACCGTGCGGTATGTGCCGTCTTTTACCGTATTCGTGGGGTAGTAGCCGATCATGTACTGATCGCGGATGTCCTGAGCGATGCGGTTGCAAATGTCATCCACTTCCGCAATCGTTTTCGGGAAATAAACTTCGCCGCCCGTGGCTTGCGTCAATGCCACGAGCGCTTTTTTGCCCTGACGTTTGTCTTCTCTGTCGTCGTCATTGTCGGTGAACAATCCGACTGCGTAAATTACCGTGTTGGACTGCTGTAACCTCCTCACCGTGTTGGCGAGCGAATTCCTGCTGTCTTTGTCGACACCGTCGGTGACGACCAGCAGCACTTTCTTGTCGCGCGCCGCTTTTCGCAGGTGATACACCGAACCCAGAATGGCATCGTAGAGCGCCGTGCCGCCGCGTGAATCAATCCGTTCGAGCGCCGCCTTCAACACCTTGGGATCGTTTGTAAAATCCGTGTCCATATCGAGATAATATTCGTCGTTGAAATTTACAACGAACATCTGATCCTGGGGATTGCTCGTTTGCACGAAAGTCAGAGCCGCGGCATTCACGCGCGCGCGTTTCGATCTCATGCTTGCACTGTTGTCGATCACCAAGCCGACCGCAATGGGAATGTCTTCGTTGCTGAAGGCGGAAATCTTTTGCGGTGCGCCATTTTCGAGCACACGAAAATTATTTTCCTTCAACTCTGGAACGAAATTCCCCTTTTTGTCGACGATAGACACCGGCAGGCGCACCATATCCACCGTCTTCTTCAACGTGTACGTTTTCCCGTGCTGTGGCGCTCCGGGCCGGGGAATCTGGATGGGCGGTTGGTTTTGGATTGGCGGCTGGCTCTGGGCGGACACGCCCGCGGCGCAAAACAGAAACGCGGCAGCTAGGAAAATGCACAGGTAAAGGGAAGAGAGCCGGAGTTGGCTACGGCCCGGGAGCGTAGTATCCATACCGCGAGTATACGGTAAGCGGCGGCAAGCCTCGCGGAGGTCGAATCTTGACCTTGATCTTCCGCCATTTCCCGTCGCGCTTTTTATCGCTTGGCCGGTAGCCCAGAACATATTGATTCCGCAACTCCATGCTGATCTTTGTGGCGATGTCGCCCAAGTCGTCCAGGTTCCTTACCGTGAAGGATCGGCCGCCGGTCATCGACGCCAAGCCTTGCAAAAACCCGGGTCCTGCGCACTCCTCGGGAGTTCTGTCGCAAGCGTCCGGATCGACAATTCCAATCGCGTAAATCTGGACGTCCGTTTCGCGCAAAAAGCGTTTCACATCGTCGTAATCGTAACGACTATGATTATCGCCTCCATCCGATATGATGAGCAAAGCCTTTCTGGCGTTGCGTGCTCCTTTCATCTCGCTCATGCCCAGATACACGGCGTCTAGCAGCGCCGTCATTCCTCTGGGCGCGCTGAAAAGCAAGCGGTTCTGCAATTCCTCGATGCTGCTCGTAAACATCGTGGCAAGTTCGGCGCGATCGGCGAAATCCACCAGGAAGAACTCGTCCGCCGGATTCGCAGTCTTGAAAAATTGCACGGCGGCCATGCGGGATTTCGCGATTTTGTCGGACATGCTGCCGCTGACGTCAAAAATCATTCCGATGGAAATCGGAACGTCGTCCTCGGCGAAGCGCATGATTTCCTGTTCCTTGCCGTCCTCAAAGACCCGGAAGTTTTCTTGATCGAGGCCCGTGACGAGCCTGCCATAGGGATCGGTGACCGTAGCATTGACCAATACCAGCCTGACGTCTTTACGGAGTTCCGCTACGCTTTTGCTGGGTGGAGGAGGCTTGTAAATCAGTGGGCCGGTGCCTTGCGCATGGGCGGTGCCACAGGGAACCATGACGACGGCCAGCGCCAGAATGCCGCATGCTGTCCAACTCCCCGTCGCTAGACTGGCCGCTTTCAGCACGCTACCCCCGGCCCCAAAACGTTGGGGAGGATTCTATCACCGCCCCGGCCGATTGCAAGGGTACAAATACGTAAATTCGAGAGGCGCAAAACTGTATACATTCGCTCACGCGCTGCGGACGTTCGCAAAACACCGGATACCAGGTTCATTTGTATTGCTACGTCACGGCGACAACGCGCATCGCGTGATAAGATGATGCAGAAGCGTGGAAGCTTCAGCTTGACAGAACACTCCCAAATCGACAGGCCTTCCATTGTCGTGGTAATTCCGGCGCGTTACGACTCTTCGCGTTTTCCCGGCAAGCCCCTGGCGCCCATCGCGGGACGCCCCATGATTCAGCACGTGGTCGAACGAGCGAAAATGAGCCGCCGCGCCTCCCGCGTCGTGGTTGCGACCGACGATGACCGCATACGGACTGCTGTCGCAGCTTTCGGTGGCGAATCCATCATGACGCGCCGCGAACATCATTCGGGTACGGAACGCATCGCCGAAGTTGCCGTCCATTTACCCGGGGAGATTTACGTAAACGTGCAGGGCGACGAACCGCTCATTTCCGCGGAGGCCATCGACACTGCGGTAGACGAAATTCTCGGAGACGCGGAAACGCAGGTCGCCACACTCTGCGTCCCAATTTCGCATGCAGCCGAAATCATGGACCCGAACATCGTCAAAGTGGTCCTCAATTTCGACGGCGACGCTCTTTATTTTTCGCGGGCACCCATCCCTTGGGTGCGTGACGCCGGCGAACGCGTTTCCGCGCGCCATTTCAAACACATTGGCCTCTACGTCTTCCGCCGCGATGCGCTTCTCGAGTTTCCTGCGTTGCCGCCCGGCGAACTGGAGCGACTTGAACAGCTCGAGCAGCTCCGCTGGCTAGAAAACAGCTACCACATCCGCGTCGCAGAATGCACTTACGAGGGCATTGCCGTCGACACTCCGGCCGACATCGCCAAAGTAGAAGAAGCGCTTCGCTCCCGCCGATCCGCCGCCAGCTAGGCCGCGCAGCGCGCATGCGCGGCGGTCTGCATCGTCCATGCAAACCGCAGCGCTCTATCCTCGCGAAATTGCCTCTCGATCGCGATCGAGAAACAAAGTCGTTGTCCGCGCCGACGGTCCCGCGGGAAGATACGTCGTCAAGTGCCGCGCCAGGCGCTTGAAAATATGCAACGTGGTGCCCGGGCCTTCGGAAATTCCGTGCGTGCGATTCGGATAAACCATGAAATCAAACTCCTTGCCCAGCTCGATCATCCGGTTCACCAACAATTCCGACCCGGCGAAATGCACGTTGTCGTCCCCGCTGCCGTGAACCAGCAACAATTTTCCCTGCAATCCTTCCGCGAAATTCACCGCGGACGCCGCTTTGTACCCCTCGACGTTCTCCAGCGGCAATCCCATGTAGCGTTCCTGATAAATCGTGTCGTAGATGCGTTGGTCGGGCACGGGCGCAACGGCCATTCCCACTTTGTAAATTTCAGGCGAGCGGAACATCAGGTTTAGCGTGTTGGTCCCGCCGCCGCTCCATCCCCACACCGCGACGCGCTCCATATCCACGTACGAACGTTCGCGCGCAATCGCTCGCACTGCCGCGGCTTGCTCTTTCGACGACAGCACGCCCACCGCGCCGTAAATTATTTTGCGCCACGCGCGTCCCTTGTTCGCCGGCGTGCCGCGATTGTCCACCGACGCGATGATGTACCCTTGATTCGCAATCGCGCGATGAAACAGCGATCCGCCGTTCCAGCCGTCGAGAACGGTTTGCGCCGCTGGCTCGCCATATACATTGACAAGAATCGGATATTTTCGCGACGCATCGAAATCCGCCGGCTTG
The DNA here is from genome assembly GCA_035534035.1 of Candidatus Acidiferrales bacterium. Classification (GTDB taxonomy): domain Bacteria; phylum Acidobacteriota; class Terriglobia; order Acidiferrales; family UBA7541; genus DAHUXN01. The sequence continues at coordinate 8,341 of DATLSS010000029.1, forward strand.
ATCATCCATCCGTCGAGCTTCACGCCGTCGCCGATGTCGACTTGAAAAAACTCCGCTGGCCGCGTCACCAGCACTTTCAGTTTCTCGCGCAGCTCAGAATTATCAGCGAGCACGCGTGCGACGCGGTGCTCGGGCAGACTGACGAGTTCCGTTGTCGGAGGCACATCAAAAGACGAAACGGTGTGCAGCGCCCATTTGCAATCAGGAGAAATTTCGTAGCGATGAATTCCCGGCATGTTCGCCGGCGTCACGCGCTCCGGCGCGGCCGAGCCATCCATTCGCGCGCGATACAGATAATGCTGCGTAGCGTTGTCGGGGGAGGCGATGAAGTAAAGCCATTCCTCCTCGGGATCGACCGTAAGAATCTCGATCACGTCGAAATCCCCGTGCGTAATCAGCCGCGCGCCGCTTCCATCGCGCGCAATCACGTAAACGTGCCGCCAGCCGTCGCTTTCGTTCGCCCACAAAAATCCGTTGTGCTTTGCAAGCCGGCGCGTGTCTTCATTCACGTCCAGCCACGCTTTGTCTTCGTCGTGAAAAATCCGCCGCGCGCGACCACTCCGCGCGTCGGCCAGACAAACGTCATTCGTATTTTGCATCCTGTTCATGTGCTGCAGCAGAATCTCGTTTGAATCCCCCACCCAGTCCATCCGCGGAATGTAGGATTTTTCCGGATCGCCGCTGACGTCAATCCATTTCGTTTTTGCATTATCGATGCTCACAATGCCGATCCGCACCGCCGAATTCTTCGTTCCCGCCGAAGGAATGCGAAATGTAGACACTTTGGGGTACACCCCGTATTCCGGGTAGGGAATTTGCGCGATTGGCTCGCGGAAACCGCCGCCGAGATCGTTGATCATCGAAAATTCCTGCACCGGTCGGGTGTCGAATTGAAAGTACGCGATGCTGTGCCCATCGCCGCTCCAGCGGAAGCCATCGCGGACGTCAAATTCCTCTTCGTACACCCAGTCGGAAGTACCGTTGATCGTCGTCTCGGAGCCGTCGGTGGTCAGCGCACGGATTTTGCCGGAGGGAATTTCCTCGTCGTAAATATTATTCGTCCGAACGTACGCGACATGCTCGCCCGATGGAGAAAACTTTGCGAACATCAGCGACGATGCTGCCGCATCACCTCCAAGCTTGTGCAAGCGTTTCGCCTTGCGGTCAAGAACCCAATAGTCTCCACGAGTGTTCTCGCGCCACACACGCGCTGAGTTCGTGTAGATCAGGATTTTTCCGCGATCCTTCGACCACTCGAAATCCTCGACGCGCAACGGTTCTTTCGCCCCAGCCGGAATCAAGTCCGCCGAGGAAAGAAGCACACCTCGAGCGCCGGTCGCTGTGTCATACCGCGCCAACTCCTGTGCCTCGCGGTTGTCATGCGACGATTCGAGCACGGTGTAGGATTTGCCATCCTCATCCCAGCGCGCGGGCCCGAATCGCTTGCCGGCGAATTCCCCCGAGAAGATGCGCTCGATCCATTCGTTCAAACTTCCAGATGTCGAAGCAGATCCGGCCGATTGCGATTGCGGCACCGTCGTGGACGTAAGTGCCGCGCGAGGTTCCGCCTCCAATTCGCGCAGCGGCGCAAACCCGCTCGCCAGCGCCGCGCCCGCTCCCGCGAACGTGGTCGCTCTCAGAAATAATCGGCGTGAAATTTGACAATCGCGCTTCATCAAACGCTCCTCGTAGTCAGAGTGGCTGGCCGGGCATTGTTGCGCGATGCGTGGCGAGAGTCACGGAAAATTTGGCGAAAAGCGGTGGGCGTAGCGTCCCGGCTGAAAGAGAACAGAACGCGACGCACGGTGCACCTCGCACATCTGGATAGAATGGCGCGATTGATGTCCGAAAAGAGCGTGTGATCAAGAAGACGCCGATTGAGAAAAAGCTAGGGCCGATTGCAACGGAAGGCCCGATTTCAACACGCGAGGAGGAAAAGCAAGTCGAGGAGCGTTGCCATCGGAGCGAACGTCGTCTATGAGGCGAGCCGCGAGGGCGCCCACGAGCTGAGCCGCCCGGCGCAAGCGATGGCGTGGTCGGGGCTGGCGGCGGGACTATCGGTTGGGATTTTCATTCATCACCGAGGCCGTGCTGATAGCGCATTTGCCGGACCGGCCGTGGCGCGTGCTGATTTCGCGCCTGGGATACAGCGTCGGATTCTTGATCGTAGTGCTGGGACGTCAGCAATTGTTCACGGAAAACACGCTGACCGCACTCCTCCCCCTTTTAGTGCGCAAAAAATTCGGAATGCTTGTGAAAGTTGCACGATTATGGAGCGTCGTACTGCTGGCGAATATTTTCGGAACGTATCTGTTCGCGTGGGGCATTGCTCACACGGCGATTTCAATCCGTCCGTGCGGACGGCGCTCATGGTGATTGGTCAGAGAGTTACCGGGGCGAGTTTCGGAAATGTGTTTGTGCCCGCGATTTTCGCCGGATGGTTGATTGCATGAATGGTGTGGCTGTTGCCGGCAGCGGAGTCGTTCAACGTCGCGATCATCGTTATTCTCACCTATCTGATCGGTCTAGGCGGTTTTAGCCACGTGATTGAAGGCTCGACGACCGTGTTTTATCTCGTGGCGATGAAGTCCGCGTCATGGGGCACGTATTTCGTCGGATTTTTCCTGCCGCCTTTGCTCGGTAATATTGCTGGAGGCGTTTCCTTAGTGACGACGCTGGGGCACGCCCAAGTCGTCGGAGGAAAAGAAACTGGGAATTGACAGCGGCGGGCGCGCCGGAGATAATAATTCGTACCTGCTGCGCCTACCTGACCTGGAGGAATCACGGGAACCTTGGTGACGCGCCCGAAGTATGTGTTCGTAACGGGTGGCGTGGTTTCCTCTCTCGGCAAAGGCGTTGCAGCGGCCTCGATCGGCTGCCTGCTTGAATCCCGCGGCCTCAAAGTCACTCTTCAGAAGTGCGATCCCTACCTGAACGTTGATCCGGGAACAATGTCTCCGTATCAGCACGGCGAAGTGTATGTCACCGATGATGGCGCAGAGACGGATCTCGATCTCGGCCACTACGAGCGTTTCACGAACGCGAAGTTGACGCGCGATCACAACTGGACCACTGGCAGAATCTACGAATCAATTTTGGCCAAGGAACGCCGCGGCGATTACCTCGGCAAAACCGTGCAAGTGATTCCGCACGTCACCGACGAAATCAAAGCCGCGTTTCGGAAAGTCGCCGACGACGTGGACGTAGTAATCGTCGAAATCGGCGGTACCGTGGGCGACATTGAATCGCTGCCTTTTTTGGAAGCGATTCGCCAAATGCGTCTCGAACTCGGCCCGGAAAATGCCATCTACGTTCATTTGACATTGGTGCCGTACATCGCCACGGCCGGCGAGCATAAGACCAAACCCACGCAGCATAGCGTCAAAGAATTGCTGAGCATCGGAATTCAGCCCGATATTTTGCTGTGTCGCAGCGACCACCCCATTGCGCCGGAATTAAAAGCGAAAATCGCGCTTTTCTGCAACGTAAATCAGGCCGCCGTGATTTCCGCGCCCGACGTGCGCAACATTTACGAAGTGCCCATGTCGCTCGTCGCCGAAGGCCTCGACGAGCAAATTTTGCGGCTCCTGCATCTGCAATCGGGGCCCCGCGATATGTCGCCGTGGCTGGCAATGCTCGAAAAGCTCGAGCATCCCGAAGGCGAAGTGCGCATCGGCGTGGTCGGGAAATATGTGCAGCTCGAAGACGCGTACAAAAGTTTGCGCGAAGCCCTGATGCACGGCGGACTGGCGCATCGCTCGCGTGTCGCCATCGAATGGGTCGAGTCGGGCGATATCGAATCGCTCGAAATGGCCGCCGAGCGTCTGCGGCACATGGACGGAATTCTGGTTCCCGGTGGATTTGGCAAGCGCGGAATCGAAGGAATGATTTACGCGATTCAATATGCGCGCGAGAAAAAAGTGCCGTTCTTCGGAATTTGTCTGGGAATGCAATGCGCGACGATCGAGTACGCGCGTCACGCCGCAGGTTTGCAGCACGCGAATTCCACCGAGTTCGACTCGCAAACTCCCTATCGCGTGATTTATAAATTGCGCGAGTTGCTCGGCGTCGATGAAATGGGCGGCACTATGCGCCTCGGCGCGTGGCCCTGCAAGCTCGACGCGGATTCGTTCGCCGCGCGCGCGTACGGCGCAACGGAAATTTCCGAGCGCCACCGCCATCGCTACGAATTCAATCGCGATTACGAACCCGCTCTCACCGCCGCAGGTTTGAAAATCACTGGCAAGACTCCCGACGGCGTTTACGTCGAAATTGTCGAGGCACCCAATCATCCGTGGTTTGTTGGCTGCCAGTTCCATCCCGAGTTCAAATCCAAACCGCTCTCGCCGCATCCATTATTCGCCGCATTTATCGGCGCATCCGCCGAACATCGCCGCCGCCGCGCCGCAACTCCACAGCGCGCCGCCCACGCCCCCGCCGCCTCGTCCGATTAGCAGGACACATGATGCGACTCGCCGCCCTAGTCTTGCTGGCCATAGTGGCTGGCGGCAATGCATTTGCCCAAGACTCGCCTGAACAAAACTCACCTGAAGCAATGGCTCGCGCGCAGCAGGGTGCTTCGCGACTCGCCAACATTCAGAGGAATTGGGGTCCAAAAATGAACACCCCAGGCGCGTCAATTACACTGAAGGAAACATCGCGCAGGTCCACAGGGAAGCAGACGGTTGTGTTCTACCGAATCATAGCCTCTGGAATGCCAAAGGATAAGCTGTATAGCCTGGTTCTTACGTCTTTCGACTTACAGCCGAAGCCGATAATGGAGGGAATCACGCTCGATGGGTCCGGTCAAGCGGTTTGCTCGGGTCACCTTGGTGGCTGTGCAGAGCCGGGGGAAGAGAATGATCCGGTGGACCTCGGCTTGGTGGCGGCAAGAGCAGAGCCGAAACGATTCACGTTGGTCTCGGAGGATGGTCAGGTAAAGGCGTTCACTTACGTCATTCCCTTTCCTGTGACCGGAGTGGACAGAGGGTGTTCGATTGAAGCGATATTGCTTCTCCAACATGCCGAGGCAGTATTGATCCAGGGATCTGGTTTCGCGGCCAATGCTGCCGTTCGCATGAAGGCAATGTCGGAAACCGAGCAACAGGAGAACGATCTGAAAGCGGACAGTTCCGGCGGTATTTTTACGGTGCTATTGCCGTATGTGAAGGGGAAAACTGATGGCAAAGGAAAAGTTACTTTTGCATCCCAGACCTGCAGTCCTTCCCTCACATCCCAGTGGGGATTGCATAGTTATAAGGAGCAGTAGGTTGGTACAGGACGGAGTCTCCGGAACCGCGCTCAGCAAACGACGATCGCTTACCGTGCGGGAGTGGCAACGTACGCAATCGCGACGCTTGCATCGCTGGTCGCGCCTATTTTGAGTTTTGCGCTGGTATTTGCTGGTAGCTGGATATTATTTGTTCCCGCGCGGCGCAGACGCCGATCTTGCGGGCAAGTGAACGCAGGCGTGACACCGATAATTTCCGTGGGAGGTTGCGCGCCACACGAAAATACACAAAGCTCAAGCTGCGGCGCGAAGCGCGAACGGCGCCTGAGACGTCAAGCGACGCGCGCGCGCAAAATCGTGATTTCGGCTGCGCCAGCCTCGTAGCCTTCGTCGGCAACGGTTTTTTGCGCGGCGGCGCGGAGCGATGGCTCGTCCGCATCCTGCGGCAAATCGCAGTGGCGGCGCACGACTTCTTCGCCGACTTCCATGCGAACCAGCCATTTCGACTTTTCTTCATCCCAGGATACTTCAACGCGGTCTGCGTGCATGAGCTTCCTCCGTCGCCTGGGCTGGCGACCTGGCCACATTGTACTCGCACCGCGGGCGAAGAGAAATAATGGCTTTCCTGTAGAAGCCTGGTTTCGATGCAAGCCGAGGAAAGATTTCTACGACGCGTGACCGGCAACCGGCGGCTACGATGGGATTGCAAAGGTGGCGAATCCTGCATAGTCTTAGTAGCGTTCGTCCATTCGAGGGATAATCGCGCACAAAATGGCGCAGGCAAATCACAATTTTACCGTTGGCAATGTGGCGATGGGACCCGGCGCCCCGTTTTTTTTCATCGCTGGGCCATGCGTGATCGAAAGGGAAAGCCACGCGATGATGATCGCGGAGCGACTTGCGGCAGTGGCGCGTGAGCTGCGTGTGCCGTTGATTTTCAAAGCGTCGTACGACAAGGCGAACCGCTCGTCCCTTGCATCGTTTCGCGGGCCCGGGATAAAAGAAGGCCTGCGGATACTCGGCGAAATAAAAAAAAGATTTGCGCTGCCAATTTTGACGGACGTGCACGAAGTGGCGCAAGTCGCACTCGCTGCGGAAGTTTGCGACGTGATTCAGATTCCGGCGTTTTTGTGCAGGCAAACGGATTTGCTGGTGGCGGCGGGGAAATCCGGCTGCGCCGTAAACATCAAAAAAGGACAGTTCGTCTCGCCGTGGGAAATGGGCAACGCTGTCGAGAAAATTGCGAGCACGGGAAATCACAAGATTATCGCGACGGAGCGCGGCGCGTCGTTTGGGTATCAGAATTTGGTGGTGGACATGCGGTCGTTTCCCATTTTGCGTAAGCTGGGGTACCCGGTAGTGTTCGACGTGACGCATTCCGTGCAGCTTCCCGGCGGACAAGGCAAGTCGAGCGGCGGCCAGCCGCATTTCATCGAGACGCTGGCGCGCGCGGGCGTTGCGGCCGGAGCCAGTGGATTGTTCACCGAAGTGCACGACGATCCGGCGAAGGCGCTGTCCGACGGATCGAACGCGCTGCCGCTTGAAAAATTCCGGCCGATGGTCGAACGAATTGTGAAAATCGCGTTACTCGTTCGCGAATGGGAGGAGGAATGAAAGCGACGAAGTCCGCGAAATCGATGGGAAGCCTTGCAGCGGCGCAGCGCGTGCTGCGGATCGAAGCGGACGCGATTGCGGGCTTGATCGAGAAATTGGATGAGCAATTCGAGCGCGCCGTCGAAATGATTTTCGAGTGCCGCGGGCGAGTGATTGTGACCGGCATGGGCAAGTCGGGACTGATTGGACGGAAAATTTCCGCGACGCTTGCGAGTACGGGCACACCATCGGTTTTTTTGCACGCTGCCGAAGCTCTGCACGGCGATTTGGGAATGCTGATGCGCGAGGACGTGGCGCTCGCCGTCTCGCAAAGCGGCGAGACGGAGGAACTGATCGCGCTGCTCGAGCCCATCAAGCGGCTTGGGATTCGCCTGGTGACGCTAACGGGGAATTTGCGCTCGACGCTGGCGGTGGCGAGCGACGTGGCGCTCGACATCGCAGTGGAAGAAGAAGCATGCTCGTTGAATTTGGCGCCGACCGCTTCGACCACCGCAGCGCTTGCGATGGGCGACGCGCTGGCGATTGCTCTGCTCAACCGGCGCGGATTTCGCGAAGAGGATTTCGCGGCGCTGCATCCGGCAGGGAAACTCGGCACGAAGCTGCGGCGAGTGGACTCGGTGATGCACGCGGGCGATGCTTTGCCCCGCGTGGGCCCGCAAACGTCGATTCCCGAAGTGATTTATGAGATCAGCCGCAAAAAATTGGGAATGGTGGTGGTGACCGATGACGCAGGAAAATTACTCGGCATCGTAACGGACGGCGATTTGCGTCGGCTGATGGAGCGGCGGAAAAAAGAAGCGCTCGATTTGACCGCGGCGGAAAGCATGACGAAAAATCCGGTGACACTCGCGCGCACCGAATTGGCCGCGAGCGCGCTGCGATTGATGGAGGAGCGGAAAATTACTTCGGTTGTCGTGGTGGATGCGGAGCGACGCGTCGAAGGCGTGGTGCATTTGCACGATTTGTGGACGTTGCAGCTATTCTAGAGGCTGGAAGTTGGAATCTGGAGGTTGGGAAAAAAGGCAAACGAACGCACCCGTAAATGTGCGAGTTGAGCTAGAGATGGTAGCAAAGAAAAAATCGGCGGACGTGCGGCGGCGGGCGAAGCAGATTCGGCTGCTGCTGATGGACGTGGACGGCGTGTTGACGAATGGGAGCGTGTGCCTGCAGGCGTTTCCCGATGGCAGCGTTGCGGAGATGAAAGTGTTCAACGCGCATGACGGCGCGGGGCTGCACCTCGCGTCGATGGTCGGCTTGCGCAGCGGCGTGATCACGGGACGCAATACGCCAGCCGTCGATCAACGCGCAAAAGAGGCGCATATCGAATTCGTCTATCAAGGTCAGGCGAAGAAAATGGGCGCGTACGAGGAAATTTTGCGGTGCGCGGGCGTCAAGGACCACGAAGTCGCGTACATGGGCGACGATTTGCCGGACTTACCGCTCTTCGCGCGCGTGGGGCTCGCTGTTGCCGTAGCGGATGCTGCGGCCGAAGTGATTCGCGCCGCGCATTACGTCACGCGAGCGAAGGGCGGAGAAGGCGCGGCGCGCGAAGTGGTCGAGCTGATTCTGAAAGCGCAAGGAAAATGGGAAGCCGCAATCCCCAAAGCGCTCGCGTAATGGCGCATCGAGTGTCGAGCAGATCCTGATTCTTCTGGATTACTTCTGCTGTCTCCGCATTTTTACTTACCGCTGTGTGGAGAAAAATATCTCTTACGGTTGCGGCGAAAAATAAAGATCGGCGACTTTGGCGGCCAGCGCGGACAAATCCAAATCCGAGCGATTCGACAAAATAATAATCGTCAGATTGTCGGCGGGGAAGCGCTGGATGATTGTGTGAAAACCGATCGAACTGCCGTAATGCCACGTGCGCGAGTGTCCGCGATAGGGGTCGAGGAACCATCCGAAGCCATACGCGAGCGGTTTCTCACCGGCAGTTTTCGGCAGGTCCTCCACGTTTTCGGGCAACACGGGGGCGGAGTTTTCCGGCGTCACCGCTGGACGCATTTCCTCGGCGCTGAGCAGCGTGTGATTGCGAAGCGCATCGTCCCACTTGATCAAATCATCGAGCGAACTGTAAATTCCGCCGTCGCCCAGCGTCGCTGAAGTCGGACTCTGGTCCGTTTCAAGCCACACTCCCGCGTCGTTCGTGTATCCGTAGGCGCGATTCGCGACGCGATCCTTGCCGTAAACGTGTGCAACTGTATTTTGCATTTTGAGCGGCGCGAAAATTCGTTCGTGCAGGAAATCGGCGAACGGCATGCCGGAAATTTTCTCAACGACGATCGCGAGCACGCAGTAGCCGCTGTTGCTGTACTCCCATTTCGTGCCGGGCGGAAATTTCGTACCCGTTTGCTGCTCCATCAGCGCCAGCACGCCCGCGTCGGTGATTTGCGGAATTTCTTCCCAGGGTTTGCCCGCGTATTTTTTGTCCATCAAGACTTCGTAAGCGACAAGGCCGGAAGTGTGGTTGAGCAAATTGCGAATTGTAATCGTGCGGCCGTAGGCGGGAAACTGAGGAAAAACGTCAGTCAGGCGCGTGTTGTACTGCAGCTTTCCATCGTGCACAAGCAGCATGATGGCCATCGCGGTGAATTGCTTCGTGCAGGAAGCCAGGCGAAAATTCGTGTGCTCGTTGATGGGCAGATGCGAGCGCAGATCGCGCAATCCGTAGCCGCGCATAAACACGGTGCGGCCGTCTTTGCGCACGACCACGGCGAGCCCGGGCTCGTGCGGCGACGTCACTCCGGAGAAAATCGCGTCAATTTGCTTCTCACCAGGATACTGCGCGGCCTTGCCGGACTGAGGAGAACTCAGCAGGCAGAACAGCACAATGCCGACAAGAAAATTGAAACGGTCAGGCGGAACGCGCATCCGGGAGTACCTCCGTAAGTTCGCGAGGGAAAAAGTCCGCGGAAGGAATTTGCCTCAAAATTGGCAATTAGGCCAGAGATAAACACGCCCGTCGTTTGTTTCTAACCGGTAGCCGCGAGATTAGAAACTGCAGTGATTTATTCAGCACAAAGGTCCGGACGATGATTTGAGGGATGGTTTGGAAAAGGTCTCAAACTGGACAGGCATGTCAGTTTGGGCGTACACATCGTTAACACTAAGAAGGGAAATGCACTCTTCGAGGCATTCACACAAACAAAGGCGTGCGGAAGGTTCGCAATGTCGGGAAACAAGAGCTAATAATTTGTTCGCCTTTTGAACCTTTGGCCCCCGGCGCGCTGGCGAATTCGCTAGCGGCACAGGAGCACTTATGGTATTCTGAGGTTGCGTTTGTTGCTCTTGTAAAACCCCTAGATTCGATTAAAGGGGCTGCAAGTACAAACTTGCAGCCTTTTTTGCTTTACGGCTGGAGGCGGTCGCGAGGCGCAAATAGCTTAAAATAAAGAAGAGGAAACACAAGTGTCAAAAGAACAAGGAACAGTAAAGTGGTTCAATGCGAGCAAGGGCTTTGGATTCA
>DATLSS010000030.1:0-10551 GCA_035534035.1 Candidatus Acidiferrales bacterium
CCTGACGCGCACGCACCGGGAGCGCCTCATGGCCGCCGGCTTCCTGCAGGAAGTCATCAAGGGCTGGTACATCCCGAGCCGTCCCGACGAGGTCAAAGGGGAGAGCACGGCCTGGTACGCTTCCTTCTGGCGCTTCTGCGCCGCCTATCTCGATGAGCGGTTCGGCGCGGATTGGTGTCTGTCGCCCGAACAATCCCTGTCGCTCCACGCGGGGAACTGGACCGTGCCCCGCCAACTGATGGTGCGGTCGGCGCGCGCGCGCAATAAAATTACAAAACTTCCGCACGGCACATCGCTGTTCGACCTGCGCGCCGCGCTGCCGGCCGCCGCCGACCGCGCCGAAAGAGACGGCCTGCGTCTTTTCTCGCCTGAATCCGCGCTGATCGAATCTTCACCGGGATTTTTCACGGACCACGCGACGGATGTGCGCGCGGTGCTGCTGCTGATCCGCGATGCTTCGCCGCTGCTTGAGCGCCTTCTCAACGGCGGCCATACGGTGATCGCCGGCCGGCTGGCGGGCGCGTTCCGCAATATCGGCCGCGCGCAGATCGCCGACGAGATTCTCAAAACGATGGCGGCCGCAAGCTACGACGCCCGGGAGAACGATCCTTTCGCCGACAAGCCCGCGCTCGTCTTCGCCGCCCGCGAGACGTCGCCCTACGTCAACCGCATCCGGCTCCTCTGGGAAAAAATGCGTGAGCCGATCATCGAAAGGTTTCCGAAAGCGCCCGGCCTGCCAAAGAATATCGACGCCTACATGAAGCGCGTCGACGACGCCTATGTCACGGATGCCTACCATTCGCTGTCGATCGAAGGTTACCGCGTGACGCGCGACCTGATCGAGCGCGTACGGACCGGGACGTGGAACCCGGAGGCGAACGATGGCGACCGCGAACAGCGCAACGCCATTGCGGCGCGGGGCTACTGGCTGGCCTACCAGTCGGTGCAGAGCAGCGTGCGCCGCGTCGTCGAAGGCGCGAACGCAGGCGAGGTCGCCGCCGCCGATCACCGGAACTGGTACCGCGAGCTGTTCGCGCCGAGCGTGACGGCCGGTATTCTCAAGCCGGGCGATCTCGCCGGCTATCGCAACGGCCCGGTCTATATCCGCAAATCCATGCACGTGCCGCTGAACCGCGAGGCCGTGCTGGACACGATGCCGGCATTGTTCGACCTGCTGCGCGCGGAGACAGAACCCTCCGTCCGCGCCGTGCTTGGACATTTCATATTCGTCTACATCCATCCTTATATGGATGGCAACGGCCGCGTCGGCCGCTTCCTGATGAACGTCATGATGGCGTCCGGCGGCTACCCCTGGACCATCATCCCCGTTGAAAACCGCACCGCCTACATGCACGCCCTCGAAAAGGCGAGCGTCGGCGAGGACATCGCGCCGTTCGCAGATTTCGTCGCCGGACTGGTGGAGAGACGGCTGGCCGGCGCGCCGCTGCCGGCTGTTCCGAAAGGCTCCTAGGACATGGAACGTGAGACGTTTTTCAAGACAATCAATACCGGTATCAACACAGCGGCTGCATTGCGGACTATGGACTAACTCGCTGGTACAGTACTCAATCTATATAATCGTTTAACGTCTCGTTGTCGCGACAAAAGACTTCAGACCAATGTAGAAGCCCACTGCGGCTCAGCGGCCGATGGGATAGTGTGTCAGCCGGGGCAGGAGGAACCCGGTGCGTCGCGCGTGGCAGAGTTGGAGCGCAGCTCGATCGCGCGAGCATGTCCGCGCCGGACTGCGGAATGCTCGCGCGAAAGGCAAACGTCTTGGGCGTCCCCGCGTTCTGCTGGATGCCGCGAGGATTGCTGCCCCGCGCACACAGGGGCGTTCTTGGCGCGAGATCACCCTAGAAATGGGAATCAGCAGGGATCCGCCCAACGGGCGTGTTGTGCTTGCCCAAAAACGTATGAATTTCGCACGCCCAAATTCCTAACCAGAATTGCCTCATTCCAGGACGGTTACTTGAGCTAGGGCTGCTTTGTGGGCAGCCTTCTCAATCAAGTCATGAGGGAGGTCTGGTCAGTTCGATTACCTAAAAAGTTGCCCGGCTACGCGCAGAGGTGCGCTCATGGCGCAAAATTGTCAGGGCATCGGGGTGTTCGGCCCGGACTTGCCGAACGGCGGGGCAAAATCCCTCTCGACTTTCGCCCCCTATTACTGCGGACCACTGTAAGTGAGCTTTCGCCGTGGCAGAAACTGATGCTTTTGTGAATGTGTAAGGTAGGCCTGTCAGATTTTGATAGAGTTCCATTGTGGATGCAACTATGGCGGACGCCAATCCGAAAGTCGTGCTACAGCCTACTTGCGATCGGCCGGAAGCCAGCCGTAGATGTACAGCCCTTGTCCACCGGATAACTACCAGCCATGCGACCATTGCCTCAGCTCTTGAAGTACCGAAGATTTCAAACACGCTCGCCAAGAAGATACTTCAGAGTCATCTATCCGGTAAAACGGGACTCCGGGAGTTTCTCGTTGGGCTCATTGTTCCCATCGATCCTGAGAAGCCGTCCGATTGTGCCAAGAGCTTGGAGCTCATTGCGAAGGGGATTGCCGCACAAACGGTCGTTAACGTTGAGACGGTCATCGCAGCCACCGTAGTAGTTCTGTCGCATTCAACTGCAGACGATGTTTTCACAGAGGCCCTGAAAATCACAATTGATTTAGACCCGAACGGATGGGTGAGTGAGCTTAGCCAAGACGCGAAAGTCACGCTGAAGGACATGTACGAAAAGGGCGTCGAAGGACTTCTTGCCCGGGCTCTCAGGTCCTTTCGTAATCGCCTCGGACGAAAGGAGTCTCTCCCTTCACGAGCTGAGTTGCTGTTCCGCCACATCAAGATCCTTCACAATTCAAACCTTGAGGCCAATGCTCCAGAGCGGTTCAAGTTGTCACTCTTGAAAGATGCCGACGACCTCCGCGTGAAAATTGTGCATGGGACCGGCCTGCCTAAGATCGACCTCGACCATAGCAAAGGCACGATGCTATTTCTTCACGAGGCCGCGACCACGGCCATCAGATCCGTGGGAGCCGCGTTCGATTTGCCACTGGACATGGAATATTTTAAGCAATTGGCGGCTAACGCAGCCACGCCCGGAATCATAAAGGGTGGCCACTGACAAAAAAACAACGCTCGGGAATTGCGCCACAAGGGCAAAAACCCCAAAGCAACGGGCCCTAACTACTTACTGAAAACTTGGAGCAATCTCCCTGACCGTGAAATGGGGAAAAATCCAGTGTTTTAAATCCCAGTCCCGTATTCCGAGTACAAGGCCTCTGGCCTACTTGCGTGCTTAAGTTACCGATGTCTTTCCGTTGGCGGCAATGGGGAGTTATACTGGCGCGCCAATTAGATTGGGGTAACTGTCAACAACGTGGCAAATGCAAAGACCAAAGCGAGCGACCTTTTCGACCTGTTTGCGGAAGATTTGCTTGCCGAGGCGTAACGCAAGGCCCTTGATTATTATTGGGGCTGCAAAAATCGATGATCAGCTCTTGGAAATCATTCGTGGCTTTTTGTTGCCGAAGAGAGCGAAGCCCAAAGATCCAGACGAACTACTCGAAGGTGAAACCCCGCAATGAACGGAATTGTCGCCGCCGGAAGACTTGCCCCACAATCATCTGTATCTGGGCAGGTGAAATCCACAATCTAACCCACATCATTCATGAAAGCTGACCTCGCGGTTAACTTTTTATCACTGCGAAAGGATACTCGACGAGAGAAGAATTTTGTTGAACAGGAAGAGTGATTCTAAGGCTGTTAGCGAGGTTCGCAACCAGATTTTGACGCGAAAAGAGACACCTTGAGTGGGGCGTGACGAGTAGGAATTTCCCAGGCATGCGCTGCAGGAGAACTCAACCAGTTTGCGCGCCCAAGCTCAAGGCCAGACGATAGAACTGCTCGCGATACGGGAAGGCCTGAGGTAAATGCAGCACCACGCGACGTACCGAGGCGATTACCTGAACGCCGAGTTTCAGGAAGCGCTCGCGTAACGTGGAGACTTGTGCCCGAGCGCAGTCCGTGCGAGCCAGACGCAACCGTAGTTCCTGCATCAGTACGTAGGCCGCGGCGGTCATCAGCACACGGAACTGATTGGCCCAGAAACTGGTGCAGCTGGTGCGGCCAATCTCCATGCCGTAGTGCAGTTCCTTAATGCGATTTTCTAGATCCCCTCGTTGGCAGTAGACCTCCTCGTAGAGCCATTGCGGACTCTGTTTCATATTGGTGACCACGAAGCGCGGATTATCTTTCGGATCGCGGTTCGGATGGCGAGTGACTTCCGCCTTATAGAGGATGCGCCGTTCATACTTCCAGGTCTTCTTGGTCTTGTAGCGGAACTCTCCATAGACGTGTTCGGTCTCCCCACTTTTCTTTGACAGGCGCCGAGCCCTACGCATGGCCGGCTCGACCAAACGATCCAACACCGCATTGGAAGCCAGGTTCACGACATATTCCACTCTTGGCTGGCCGTCCAGAAACTCCAGAACCTCCGGCGCTGCGAACCCTCCATCCAACCGCACCCGAAAGACGACTCCGGGAAAAGCAGCATCCAAGCGCCGAAGTAACCGGCGCAAAATACCGATCGCACCGCAGGAGCCGGAAACATTGCCCGGGCGCAACACCGCCGCGACCAAATACTGTTCCGCTTCTTCGTTGAAGGTGAGAAAGCAAACTACTGGCAGATAACAGTAGCAATCGTAGTACCAATTAAAAAAGGTGAGCTGCTGCTGGCCGTGTGTCGGATCGTCCGTGGGATCCAGATCGATGGTGATTCGGCGGGCGCGGCCATGCAGCCGCTTGCGGTGGCGCTCGATGACGCAGTCGGCCAGGGCCTCACCCAAGCGAAACAGTTCCTTGCGATCCGGGGCATTTTCAAAGCGCGACAACGTAGGCTGCGAGGCTAAATCCTCACCGTCGATCGGTTCGCGACCTACCAAAAGCTTGTGCACCGGATCGGATGCCAGGCGTGCAGCGTCGTTGGCATCTTCATATCCTAAGGCCATGCCCATCACCCGCTGCGTAAGCAGCTCTTCTATTTCATGCAAGATTTTGCCGGGTTGCCGCTCCTCTTTCAGACAAGCCGCCAATGCGGAAGTTAGACCCAACCTTTGGTTGGCAGCTTTCAGGAGGACGGCGCCGCCATCGGAGCTGCCCTGTCGTTGATCAAATTTCGCAACCACCGGTCGGTCAAAAATATCTGGAAAAAGAAGACAGTCTGTTGTGGTATGTTCGGTCAAGTGAAGGCCTCGCTTTTGGTTTCAAACCCGCCTCGATAACGGATTTGTACCATAGCGAGGCCTTCCGTGTTTCTAAAATCATGAATTTTCCGCGCTAGAAATCAAGGACAATGATATCACTCGCATCAGCCTGCCCCTGCCTTACCACGCGCAAGGCAAGCTCGAGGAGGCTGAGACGATCCACGTCAATCGGATCCAGCTCAAACTAAAACAGAGCCAAAGGTACGAAGCATACGCCGAGTTTCTTTCCGACATCGGGCGAGAAGGCGAAGCGAGGAAAATGACTCGCAAGGCCACAGAATTACAGCGGACAAATTGAGCGCATACTATTCTGTCTGTCTCACCACCCCCTCATAAATCTCTCTCACCGTCCTCCTCGTTGCCGCCACCGCACCGTGCAACTCCCCGGAAATCGGCACGCCCCACTTCTCCAACAGCGCACTCACGCGCGGGATCTGCGCCGGCTCCGGCAATTCCGCCGACTGACGCCCCAGCACCAGACGAATCGCATGGTCGAGCGACCGATAAAAGTTCGCCCCGTCTCGCAAAACGCTCGCTTGCTCTCCACTCAACGCGCCGCGCGACTCCAAAAACGCAATCTCCGTCAGAAAATTTGCCGGCCGGCCCTGTAGCTCAGGTCCGGCCCCGATGCCTTTCATCGGGGCTGACCTGAGATCACTCGCAAACAGTCCGCGCGAAAGCTTTAAATGCGCAACAATATAGTCAACATCGAAAAATCCGCCCGCCGAAGTTTTGAATCCTGTCGCGCCTTCCGGCCGTTCCCGTTCCAACCGCGTCCGCGTGTGAATCAGTTGGCGCGCAAGCTCGCGAGCATCGCCTGTCGCGCCAGAAAATCGCCGCCGCAAAACCCCGCGCAACTCCGAAAGAATCTTTTCTCCGAGCGCAATATTTCCCGCCACCGGACGCGCCTTCAGATACGTCGCCGCCTCCCATCCTTCCGCGTCACGCGAAAAATAATCGAGCAAGTAAGACGCGGACTGCACGATCTCGCCCTCGCCGCCGCGCGGCCGCAATCGCGTGTCGAGCGGCAGCAGCAGTCCGTCGCTCGTGTAACTCCCCGCAATGTGCAAAAACCGTTCCGCGACGCGCCGCCATTCGTGAATGTCGTCTTTGTTGGCGGACGCATCGGTGAAAAACACAAGGTCCGCGTCCGAGCCGATATCGAATTCATGCGTGCCCAAGCGTCCCAGCGCAATCACCGCGAACGGAGCATCGTCGAACAAAGCGTCACCACGTGAAATGTTTTCTCGTCGAATGTCCTGCGCCGCAGCCTCTGGTTGCACGGCAAGAGCAAACGCTCCGCGTAGCGCATTCTCTGCTGCGTCCGTAAGCGCCGCAAACGTCTCGAACGGCGTCGCTTTACCGAGAAGCGAGTGCGCCGCCACGCGAAGTGTAGCTTCGCGATAATTGACGCGCAGCGACGAAAACGTCGATTGAAAGGGAAGTGTTCGCGCCGATGCGCCTTCGTCCGCTGCGATGTGGCGAATGGCGTGCGGATCGCGAAGCAACATCTCCGTCGCAAAATCGCTTAGTGAAAAAAGCTGCGCCGCGAGCTCCAGCCAATCCGGATGCTCGTCGAGTTTGCGAAGCAGCGCAGGCGCAAACAGCGCAGCGTCAAGAAATTTCTCGACGCCTCGCCGGGCCAAAACGTTCTCGCCACGGCGATAATGTGTGAGCTGTTCCGCGAGCGACAAATAGTCGGGCCTGAGATGCGCCATCAAGGGATCAGGGCCACCAAACAAACTGTTTAAGGCGCGGTCGGAATTGGCAGGCCAGTCCGCTTCATCGGGCTTGTCGGAGGGAAGCACGCGCTCATAAATCGCGCGAACTTCCTCGAAATGCGCGCGCGTCTGCTGCAGCAATTGTTCGCCCGGCGACTTGCCAGCCGCGGCTTCAATCCCGCAACGCCGTGCAATGCGGTCGAGCTGGCCTGGCTTGCGTGGAAGCGTGTGTTCCTGTAAACCGTCGCGAAGTTGCAGGCGGTGTTCCGCCTTGCGCAAAAACTGATACGCCGAGCTAAGACGGAAAAAATCGCGTTGTGACAGATATCCCTTGTCATGTAAATGCTGCAGTGCAACCAGAGTCGAGCCCGAACGCCGCCCCGTCAGCCAGGGATCGCGGCCGCCATGAATGCGCTGCAAGCATTGCGTCAGAAATTCGATGTCGCGAATTCCTCCCGGCGATAATTTCACGTTCCATTCCGCCGCATAGTCCTCCGTCGAAGAAGGTCCGCGCCGCAGCGATCTCGAAATCTCTTCGCGCGCATTCACCACAGCTTCGACGGCGGCAAAATGGAATTCCGGCCGGTAAATCAATGCGCGAACTTCGCGCAGAAACGTTTCGCCCGTGGCGACTTCTCCCGCGGAAACACGCGCCTTGATCAGCATTTGCAATTCCCATTCGCGCGCTCGTGTGCGGTAGTAATCAAGCGCTGCATTCAAGCTCACCGCAATGTCGCCCTGGTGTCCCTCGGGACGCAGCCGCAAATCGATGCGGAACAATGCGCCCTCCGGAGTCGCGTCAGTCAGCAATTTCAGGATCGCCTGCGTCAGGCGCACAAAATATTCCAGATTCGAAATCGCGCCGCCCTGTTCTAAAGAAGTTCCGCCCGCCGTTTCTCCGTCGTGGTCGTAAAGAAAAATCAAATCGATGTCCGAGCTGTAATTCAATTCCTGTCCGCCGAGTTTTCCGAGGGACAGCACAGTGAGGCGCGCAGGCTGCAAATGTCCCGTCGCGTCGCGCCACTGCGGCAGGCCGTACGCATTTTCCAGCCGTTGCGCGCAGAGCCGCAGCGCGCGCTCGATCAGCACGTCCGCTAAATCCGACAGTTCGAGAACCGTATCCGCGAGCGTGGCGAGATTCAAAACGTCGCGCAGCGTGATGCGCAAATATTCGCGCCGCTTGAACCGCGCGAGAAACAGCGCGGGCGCAAGATCGTATGCCATGGTAGAGAAACGGTAACAGTCTTCAAGCAAATCGTCGCGCGATTTGCGCCGCTCGAGTCCTTCGGTGGGATTGCGCCGGTCGAGCCATAAAATCAATTCCGGCTGCTGCACGAGCGATTCGGAAAGAAAGCGACTGTAACTGAAAAGTGAAAGCAAATAGTGCAGCGCCGCGGGATGCGCTTCCAGATGCCGCGTCACACTCGCGGGCGCTTCGCGCAAATAGCGTTCGAGAAAATTCAGCGCGTCGTCGGGACTGGGAACCTGCGCGAGCAAAGTGGGAAGCGCGGCCCACAGTTTCGGCGAAAGCCGCGATTCCAGAATCGCGAGATTCGCCGCCGCGGACGAAGGCTCGTTGAATGGAATGTTTGCGAAAGCCGAATGCATGCCGGAGAGAAGCGTAGCGAATTACGAAACAGTATGCAAAGCCGCGCGTACGCATTGACATCGAAGCGCGGAGACGCCGAGGCAAACAAAAAATAGACCGGTCGGCTCTGACGCACGACTCACGTGAAAAATCGCGGGGAGAGCTGGCGCGAAACGGGGAAAAGAGAGGCCCGCGAGACTGAAACAAATCTCGCGGGTCCCGTGGATTTCGGTCTCTTCTAGATGTCGTAGTACAGCATGAATTCGTACGGGTGGGGCCGCATGCGCAGCGCATTCACCTCGTTTTTCATTTTGTATTCGACCCACAAATGAATCAGGTCCTGCGAAAACACGTCGCCCTTGAGCAAGAATTTATGATCGTTCTCAAGAGCCTTGAGCGACTCCTCGAGCGAGCCAGGCATCGCGGGAACGTTTTTCAATTCCTCGGGCGACAAATCGTAAATATCCTTGTCGAGGGGCTGCCCCGGATCGATTTTATTTTCGACACCGTCGAGTCCCGCCATCAGCATCGCCGAAAACGCGAGATACGGATTGCACGAAGGATCCGGCGGACGAAATTCGACGCGCTTCGATTTCGGGCTCGCGGAATACATCGGAATGCGCACCGCAGCGGAGCGATTGCGGCGCGAGTACGCCAGATTCACGGGCGCTTCGAAGCCGGGGACGAGGCGCTTGTAAGAATTTGTAGTGGGCGCGATGAACGCGGCGAGCGCGGGCGCGTGCTTCAACAGGCCGCCGATGTACCACAGCGCGGTCTGGCTCAGTCCGGCGTACGCTTCGCCGGCGAAAAGCGGTTTGCCCTTCAGCCACAACGACTGGTGCGTGTGCATGCCGTTGCCATTGTCCTGGAAAATCGGCTTGGGCATGAATGTGACGGTTTTTCCGTATTGATTTGCGGTGTTGCGCACCACATATTTGAAAATCATCATGTTGTCCGCGGCCTTGAGCATGGTGTCGAACTTGAAATCGATTTCGGTCTGGCCGCCGGTGGCAACTTCGTGGTGATGGCATTCGACGTGAATGCCGCAAGCTTCGAGCTGCAAAGTCATATCCGTGCGCAAATCGAGATAGTGATCCGTCGGAGGAACGGGGAAGTAGCCTTCCTTGTAGCGCGGACGGTAACCGAGATTGTGTTCCTCGCGGCCCGAATTCCAACGGCCCTCTTCCGCGTCGATGAAATAAAAGCCGTGCTGCTCGCGCTGATCGAAGCGCACATTGTCGAAAATGAAAAATTCCGCTTCCGCGCCGAAGAAAGCCTGATCCGCAATTCCTGTGAAGCCGAGATAGGCTTCGGCCTTGCGCGCAATGTGCCGCGAGTCGCGCGGATAGGGCTGCTTGGTCATGGGATCGACCACATCGCCGAGCATCACCAGCGTGGGCACGTCGCGGAACGGGTCCATGAAGCAGGTATTCGGATCGGGGACGAGGAGCATGTCGGATTCATGAATCGACGCCCATCCGCGGATGGAGCTGCCATCGATTCCAAATCCGTCTTCGAAACTTCCCGCACTCAATTGATGAATCGGAAAGCTGACGTGATGCCAGATACCGGGTATGTCGATGAAGCGAACGTCGAGAATCTTAGCGTCGTGCTTCGCGGCATAATCCATCGCTGATTTTGCGTCCATCTAGCCTCCCCCGCAGCAGGCTGCGGCGTTCGAAATTTAAACGGGTACGATAACGTGGCGCTCCGCTTCCGTCAAGCGCGCGCCCGCGTTCGCACAAAAAACCTTCCGTGCGCGCCAGTCCATTTTGGACGGCGAGAAAATGCTGAAAATCTTTGCCACGCGCAAAGTACAAATGGTGGGGGCGCAGCCCAATAAGCGTTAACTTAATGATTGACTTCTGTCGCGGTCTGCTCCTATGCTTGCTGCATGGCGACAACGGGTGAAAGCCTAGCAACTGAAAACTGGCCGGTGATCTGCACGTTTTTGCCGAAAGGGTGGAAGGAGATGG
>DATLSS010000031.1:0-7445 GCA_035534035.1 Candidatus Acidiferrales bacterium
TTCGCCGCGCCGAGTGCTGAACGAACCGCCCTCGCCGATCACCGTAAATTCCGGCGTCGATGTATTTCCGCGATGCGTGAAAATCTGCACCACGCCGGTCATCGCGTCGGAACCGAAAAGCGCGCTCGACGCTCCGTGCACAATTTCGATTTTGTCCACGTTCGATAAATCGAGATTCGAGAAATCCATGTCGCCGCCCGGCTGATTCACCGGAGCGCCATCCACAAGCACTTTTGTGAAATTCGAATTCCCGCCATCCAGAAATAGCGACGTGACTCCGCCCAGCGGCCCGAGGCGCGCCAGATTCGCACCCGCCGTCGAAGTTAGCAGCGGCGCAAGCCAAATTTCCTGACGCTCGTCGATGTCTTTCCGCGTCAGCACCGTCACCGGCGAAGCGATTGTGTTTGCCGGCTCCGGCTCGGCCTGCGCCGACACGACCACGGTTGACGCCAGCGGCGCCAGTTCCAATCGCGCGTCCCACGTGCGATGCTCGCCCGGAGCGAGCGTAAATTCTTGTTCGCTCGCCGCCAGCGGTGCGTGCTCGATGCGAATTTTGTATTCCCCCGGCGGGAGCGTTACGGAATACGAGCCATCCGCGCCGCTTTTCAATTGCTTCGCAATTGTGTTGCGCGAAGTGTTGTTCGAAATATTGTTCGAAATGTTCTCGACAATAATTTGCGCATCGGCGACGCGCGCGCCGCTGCGATCCGTCACGCGTCCGGAAATTGTTGCATTCGATTGCGCTTGGATTGGATTCGAAATCCCAGGAAGTAAAAAAACAGAAAGCACGAAAAACACAAACAGCCGCACACGAAGTTTCATTTTTATCCTCCGGCTCCCTCTCGCGCGGGAGTTTGAAGGTTGTCTCGAAATTCAAGCTGCCATTTGCACGCAGCTTGCACTCGAGATGGAAACTCCGCCGGTCTCCTGGCTTGGCGGCATTCTGCTGGGCCGGCCTTCCCGCCGCGGTGTCGCGTCTTTCGACGAAGCACCGAA
This sequence comes from Candidatus Acidiferrales bacterium, assembly GCA_035534035.1. Lineage (GTDB taxonomy): Bacteria > Acidobacteriota > Terriglobia > Acidiferrales > UBA7541 > DAHUXN01. The sequence continues at coordinate 997 of DATLSS010000031.1, forward strand.
ACAGTGGCGCGCGCCCGACTTCTTCCGCCTTACAGTCGCGCAGCGGCGACGGCTTCACACCGTCTTCCCGTGCACGGAGTCTCTCTGTGATTGTGGCCGGCAAAATTTCAATCGCTGAAAATCAGCTTTCGTTTCCGCCGGAAATTCACACTGCTCTTTCTGCCGAATCAATCGTTTACTGCGATTCCGTTTTTGCTTTCGCGGAACTTTCCGCTGCTTCAGTTGCTTCCGTCTCCGCGCCGCGCAAAATCACGCGCGGTTTTCCGCTCGCGTTCAGCTCCACGTCGAGCTCCGTTTCAAACGTCTGCTCGAGCAATTCCTTCCGATAAACATCCGCGGGCTTGCCGGACGCGACGCATTTGCCGCGTTGCAGCAGCACAACCGAGTCGAAGAATTCCGCCGCTAGATTTAATTCGTGCGTCACCACTACCATCGCGTAGCGATTTTCTTCCGCCAGTCGCCGCAGCCGGCGCATCAATTGCACTTTGCCACCGATGTCCAAATGCCGCGTGGGTTCGTCCAGTAATAGCAGCATCGGTTGTTGCGCCAACGCGCGCGCCAAAATCACGCGCTGTCCTTCGCCTCCGGAAAGCTGGTCCATGCGCCGGTCGAGCAGTTGTTTCGCACCCACTTGCGCCAGCGCGTTTTCCGCCATCAAGCAATCCGCCTCGTTTTCAAATCGCAATCGCCGTCCGTACGGATAGCGTCCCTGCAAAACGTATTCCCACACGCGCAGCGGAAACATCAGCGCGCTTTCCTGATGCACCAGCGCGATACGTTGGGCGCGCTCGCGCAGCGGCAATTGGCCCGGCGGCTTCCCGTCCAGTTCCACGCGGCCCGACAACGGCTTGAATTCTCCGGAAAGCAGATGCAGTAGCGTGGATTTTCCGCTGGCATTCGGTCCCAGGATACCCACAACCTCGCGCTGCCGCGCGCCGAAAGTCACCGGCCCCAGTGTGAAATCCGGCGCGTCGCGATCCGAAGCTGAATACGCGTAGCTCGCCTGCTCTACAAGCAGGCGCACGGGATTCTGCATCCAGTCGGCTGCCACACCGCGTCCCGCATTCGGAGTCGGCATTCCCTGCGTGCTCATGCCAATCTCCGCCGCAACAAATAAATGAACACGGGAGCGCCAATCGCAGCCGTCACCGCGCCGACGGGAAGCTCCGTGGGAGCGACGACGGTGCGCGCCAGCGTGTCCGCGAGCGCGACCGCAATCGCCCCGCCGATGGCCGACGCAGGAATCAACACGCGATAGTCGGAACCGAAAAGCATGCGCATCACATGAGGAATCAGCAAGCCCACGTATCCGATTGCGCCGCTGACGGAAACGGCCAGGCCCGTCAGCAGCGACGCGCTCACGTACACCACCAGTTTCACGCGCGGGACGTTCACGCCCAGATGATGCGCTTCCTGCTCTCCCGTCAAAATCAAATTCAAATCCGATGACGTGGTGTAAATCGCGCCGATCCCGATCAGCAGAACAACGAATAAAAATCCCAAACCGATGGCCGGCGCCGTTCCCAGATCGCCCATCAGCCAGAAAGCCATGCCTCGCAAATCGCGCCCGCTGACCGTGGTCATCAAAAACATAATGATGGCGGAGAGAAACGACGCGGTAATGATTCCGGCGAGAAGCAGCGTCGTGCTGTCGAGTTGTCCCTTGCGGCGTCCCAGAAAATAAACTGCCGCAATCGTCGCGAGCGCGCCGAGAAATGCCAGGCCCTGCATCGCCCACGGAAATTGCGGAAGCCATACCAGCGCCAATATCGCGCCCAACGCCGCGCCGCTCGAAACTCCCAACACGTACGGGTCGGCAAGCGGATTCCGCAAAAGCGCTTGAAACGAGGCTCCGGAAACAGAAAGCGCCGCGCCAACCAAAATCCCCAGCGCGATGCGCGGCAGCCGCAAACCAAACACAATCAGGCGGTCCGAACTCGGAATGTTGCTCCAGTGGCCAAGCGCGCCGCGCACCAGCGTCATGGCCACGTCGCGCACCGAGATTGGGTACGCACCCACTTGAAGCGAGAAAACCACCACGATGAAAAGCACGCCCGCAAGGAGCGCGCAAATTCCCGCGATTCGCCGGGGCGTCAGCGGCCGCATGCAATTGCCTCCGCGCATGAATCTTGCGAAACAGCACGTTGCAAATGCGCATGCACGCGGACAGACACTGAGAATTGGCGCACACTCGCGTGCTGCGCTGCATCTTCAAAAACATTCGGATGAAGTTGACGCGCGAGTTTTTCAATCGCGTCGACCAACCCCGGAGCGGGCAAATCGATTTCATCGCTGACCACCACCACGCGGCCTTTGCGCACCGCCGCAAGCTCGCGCCAGACTGGTTCGCTGCGCAACTCCGCCAGTTGCTTCGCCGTGGAATCCTGGCCGCCAAAACCGCTGCCCGCAAATACAAGATAATCGGGATTCAACCGCACAACTTCTTCCGAACTGATCTGCGGCCAATCTTGCTTCGCGTGCACCACCGATTGGGCGCCCGCGTAGCGCAATGCGTCCGCGATGAAAGTGTGCTCGCCGAGCGAAATCAGCGGACTTTCTCCCACAACGAAGAAGACTCGCGCCACCGGAACGTTCGCGAGTTTTGATTGGAGGACATCCAACCGCCGCCGAAGATTCTTGATGACGGATTCCGCTTGTGCCGTCGCGCCGATCACGTCGCCAATGTGCTCGATGGATTCGAGCATGCTTTCGACCGAATGCGGATTCGTTGCGTACACCGCGATGCCTAGCCGCGCAAGTTCGTCGGCAGTTTCGCGTCGGTTTCCCTGTGTCGTGATCAAAACAATATCCGGATGCGCGGCGACGATTGCTTCGAGATTCGGATCTACTGGCATGCCCACGCGCGGCTTTGATTTCGCTGCGGACGGGTAATCGCTGTAGTTGCTCACGCCAAAGAGGCGATCCTGCGCGCCGAGGGCGTAAACGATTTCGGCGAGATTGGGAGCGAGCGCGACGATGCGCCGCACGTTGACCGGAATGGCAACGTGCCGCCCCGTTTCGTCAGTCACCTCGCGCGTCGTTTGCTTTGCGTTCACTTGTTTTGCGTTCATTCCCGATCCGCGTTTCGCTTCCTGTTCCATCTGTTCTTTCGGTGCTGCCAGCGCAACGGCCTTATTCTGCGCCGCGCAAATGCATGCGCCGCAAAGTAACGCTATCACGCCGCACGCGCCGCCGATTTGATTTCGCCGCATCGCTTGTCTAATTTGTTCCCCGCGCGGTCTTTTTCACTCGAGCGTTCATTCGTGCACAACTGCGTTGAGAATTTGCCGCGAAATTTCCCGCGCCGGAATATATTCGCGCAATAAAAAAGCCCCACGAGAAATAATGGGGCGCAAGGCCGCACTCTTTCTCGCGAAGAGTGCCAGCACAATCGGCTCGCGCAGGTTTCCTGACTTTCGGCCTCCGGATTTTGCGCCGCAAAACGCGGCGTTTCCCCGGAAGAAATCTGGCGCTGTTCCGCTTTTTTCAAGCGGCCCTTCCCGGCGGGTTTGCGATTGGCGAAGCGCGCCAGTGGGGATTGCGTGTCAGCAGCGCCGGCCGATTACAGTGGCGGGACCGTGGCCGATTTTCACGGCCTTCCATGCCCTTCGAACAGCGGAGCTGTTCGAAGGGTTTTCCCGCGAGCCGGCTGAATTTTCCGAACTGAGTCTATGCCCGACGGCCCATCGAGTCAATCGCGCACGCAAACACCATGGAGCGCCGCGTAGCCGTCAGCGATTCTTCCATTGCGGTGAGCGTTTTTCCGCAATGGCGCGCAAGCCTTCGCTCGAATCCTCGAGGCTGGAAAGCTCATTGAGAAATACAGCCATCGATTGGCGCACGCCGTCGCGAAGCGAAAGTCCCATGGAACCAAGAATCGCTTTTTTCGCCATGGTGAGCACAGCTCCGGAATGCGCGGTGACTTGCTCGGACATTTCCTTTACCGTCGCTTCGAGTTTAGCTTCCGTCACCACGCGATTCACGAGGCCCAGGCCGAGCGCGCGTTCGGCGCTGATTACTTCGCCGGTAAGAACCAATTCCAGGGCGCGCTTGGGCCCTACGATGTACGGCAGAATGGCCGCACCGAGTGGCGGAAAGATGCCGAGCTTTATTTCCGGCTGCGCGAATTTCGCGCGCGGAGTCGCCACCACCAAATCGCCGAGAGCGGCCAGTTCGGCGCCGCCACCGAATGCGGGACCATTCACGACGACGAGGAACGGTTTTGAAGTATCGAGCATGGCCGTGAATGCGCGCTGAAATGCGTCGAGCACCTGAAACGCGCGGCGCGGCGTGTATTCGCCGAGTTCGATGCCGCCGCAGAACGATTGTCCGGCGGAATCGAGGACAATTAATTTCACGTCGCCACGGCCCTCGAGCGAATCGATGCCCACGGCGAGTTCGGAGAGCATGCGCTCGTTGAGCATGTTGTGCTCGGGACGCTCGAGCGTGAGACGCGCGACTTCACCGTCGATGCGGAAGCGAATGTATTTGAATTCCTCGGGCTTGGGCGGCGTGGCGCCGACGTTTCCGGCGACAGCAACGCGAGAAGTTTTGGGCGAAGATGTTTGCATGGAATCCTCCCAGTGCGGCGATACGCGAGAAATAATCGTACTCTGAAATTGGGGCGGCGTGCGGAAGGCTTTCAGCGGCAGTGTTGAACGCGCAAACCCCTGACGAGACGCAGAATGTGAAACGGCGACGGCACAACAATCGAGGCATCGAGACGCGGCTTAAACTTCATCTTTCCCAAATGGCGCAGCCAGCCTCAGGGGTTAAGGCCCCTGACCTTCCTCCGTTTTCGGCACGGCTAAAGCCGTGCCCTGACAGGAACTATTCATGAGATGGCTCTAGACAGTTTCGATTTCAACGGCGACGCCCATGCCGCCGGAGACGCAGAGGGTGGCGAGACCTTTCTTATTTGTTGCGAAATTTTCGTCGCGGCGCATTTCGTGAAGTAGCGTGGTGATGATGCGCGCTCCGGTGCAGGCGATAGGATGGCCGAGGGCGATCGCGCCGCCATTGGGATTCAGACGCTCGCGCGTAAAATGCAAATCGCGATCGCAGGCTAGGACTTGCGCGGCGAACGCTTCGTTCAATTCGATGGCGGCGAAATCGTCGAGGTTCGTTCGCGTGCGCGCCAGAAGTTTTCGCACGGCCGGCACGGGGCCGATGCCCATCACGCGGGGGTCAACGGCGGCGACAGCGGCGTCGACGATTCGGGCAATCGGCTTCAAGTTGAGTTCGCGGACTTTATTTTCGCTGGCGAGCACGACGCACGAAGCGCCGTCCGTGATTCCGCTGGCGTTGCCCGCGGTGATGGTACCCGTTTTGCTGAAGACGGGCGGCAGCTTTGCCATTTGTTCAGGCGTGATGTCGGGACGCACGTGCTCGTCTTTTTCGACGCGCACGACGTTGCCTTTTTTGTCCGTGCGTTCGACGGGAATGATTTCTCGGCTGAAGCGGCACTCGCGTTGTGCGCGCGCGGCGCGATGATGGCTTTCGAGCGCGAACGCGTCCTGCTCCTCACGAGGAATTTTATACTGCTGCGCGAGCAACTCGGCCGTTTCGCCCATGATCATTTGCGAAATGGGGCAAAGAAATCCGTCGCGATACATGGCGTCGACGAGCGGCTGGTTGCCCATTTTCACGCCCCAACGCGCTTCGACGAGATAGGGGACGCGCGACATGGATTCGGCGCCGCCTGCGACTACAATTTCGGCGTTGCCGAGCAAAATTTCCTGCCAGCCGAGCAGGATGGAACGCAGCCCGGAGGCGCAAGCCATGTTGACGGTGAAGGCAGGGACGTCGTCGCCCAGCGCTGCGCGCCAGGCAATCTGCCGCGCAGGGTTGGGTCCAACGCCAGCGGGGCGAGCGTTGCCGAAAATCAATTCGTCGACGTGATAGCGAAATTCGCGAGGCGCTGAGTCGCGAGATGTCGTGCCGACGTCAGGGGTTAAAACCCCTGAATTTTCGGATCTTTTCGGCACGGCTGAAGCCGTGCCCCGACTAGAGTTGCCTACGAGATGGCTTGTAATAGTGTTTTCGTTTGCTTGCTTGATGCTGTCTTCTATTTTTCCGCCGACTCCTGGTTGACGTTCGGGTGGCAATTCGCCTTGAAACGCGCGCTCGAGCGCGGCGCGGACGGCGATGACGCCCAAATCCGGGGCGGTAAAATCCGCAAGGCCTCCGCCGAATTTTCCAATCGGCGTGCGCACGGCGCTGACGATGTAGACAGTGGTGCGGTTCATCGTCTCTTATTTCCCTCTTGCCTTGGCTCTATTGACATCCTGAGCGAGCCGCCCAAAACGAATCGGCATAGGGGGACGGGTCGCCCCGTCTCCCCTGCCACACCACCGTACATGCGGGTCCGCATACGGCGGTTCGGCGGATTAAGCTATAGATCGCGCGACCATAAGCGGAAGCCCGAGCCCCGCAAAGTAGGCATTCGG
>DATLSS010000032.1:0-17773 GCA_035534035.1 Candidatus Acidiferrales bacterium
TCGCCGGACACGCCACGCTTGGCGACCCCCACCCGAGCCTTCCTTCTTGGCTCAGGCAGGCATCGACTCCCCGGATCCTGATTGGACGAACGCTCCAACTCGGTGCGCTTCATCTCGATTCCTTGTTAAATTCACTTGCAAGCTTTGTCAAGAGAAGACTGCTGTAACTCTCAATTATTTTTACTCTTAAACACCATGTTCCCCGGTTTTTCCCCCTGTCGCTCGCATTCCGCCAAGTACAGCTCTAGATACGAAACTGCAATGTAGTCCTTTTCCGTATATCCCAGCGCCCGCGCCACGCTGTCGATCGCCCTTCGCGAGCCTTCGAGTTCCAAAAACGTCCCTATCTGCGTCTCATCCAAGTCCACTTCCAGCCCCGGAAACCCCGCCAGTTCGTACCTCGTCCGGTATTTCTCATAGCGGAACCGCCGCCGCAGCCCCAGCCGCGCAAATAGCCTCTCGATCCTTCCTGCATTCTTTACCCGGTACTCGATTTCCTCCCGTACTTTGTATTTTCCACCGTCCGCGCCACGTTTCCCGCCCACCATCTCCTTATACGTAATCAAACCCCCTGCCCCTTTTATCCGCTTCCCCCTTCTTCGCGCTTTTCCCGGCGGCCGCGCCGCCCTCTCTCGACGCATCCGCAAAATCGCTTGCATCCGCTGAAAATCCCGCGTGCTCGTGTCGTACAGCGTGTTTTCCTCGTGTACCGAACCGGCGCACTTCGCCCCAAACTCTTTAAGCCGCCCAAGCAGCCCCGCCAAATCCGGGACCCTAAGCTTTATTTCCACTTCCCTCTTCGTCGTCATCGCGTTAGCCAGGACATCTCGTTTCCTCAGGAATTCAATCCAGACGAAAAGTTTTCCACCCATTGCCTTTGCTCGGGTGTATCCGGCACTGGGCAACCCCTTGATTCTTCAATTGCGTTGAAAGCAGCATCGGCCGAAAGCCCGTTCCGAATGAGCGCAGCGGCCACAATCATTGACGAACGTCCGATCCCGGCCCTGCAATGAACCGCCGCAGCTTTGCCCTTGCGTAGAGATTCTGTTACAGAATCAAGCAGGTCATTAAATTCACTGAACGAAACAGGAACAGATCTATCCTCGATGGGAAAGGAAAGAAACTCCAGACCGTTGCTTCGACAGTACCGACTCTCTTCGACGAGTCCCAACTCTTCAGCCTCAACGGCAGTCAAGGCGGAAACCACTAAGTCCACGCCGGCCCGTCGCAAGAACGCAATGTCATCAGGGAGCCAGTCTTGCCCCCTGGGACGCGGTACTATTGCCAACCGAACCCCCTCCGTTTTTATCCAATACGGGTTCATGATAGGCCATCCGAGAAAACCGGTATTGTTACTTGACCTCTGCATCGCAGTCCTATGAAAAATTCGGACGCGCTTCTCGACCCCGACAGGTTACTCCATCCCTCGCTGTTGCCAAACCCCGCGTCACCCGCGATAATCATTTCGTTTCCAGCCGCGAATGACTCGAAAAATGATCCGAAAGATGGCCCGAAAAACGACCCGCGCATGACCGAACCAACTACTCCGCTGATGCAGCAGTATCACGCCATCAAGCGCCAGCATCCTCACGCCCTGCTCCTTTTCCGTCTCGGCGATTTCTACGAGCTTTTCTTCGATGACGCCGTCACCGCCTCGCGCGAACTCCAAATCACTCTCACCTCGCGCAATCGCGAGAAGGGTCAGGCCGTCCCGATGTGCGGCGTTCCCTATCACGCCGCCGAGAATTACATCGCGCGCCTGATTCGCGCCGGCCACAAAGTCGCCATCTGCGAACAGATGGAAGATCCCTCGCGCACCAAAAAACTGGTCCGCCGCGAAGTCATTCGCGTCCTCACTCCCGGCACCGCCACCGGCTCGCCGCTCCTCGAAACGCGCGAGAACAATTACCTCGCGGCGGTCGCCCGCAACGGCAGCGGCAAATCCGTCGGCCTCGCTTTCGTCGATTTCTCCACGGGAGAATTCCGCGCCACAGAATTCACCGGGCCTGCCGCCGAAACCCGCCTTCGCGACGAACTCGAAATCCTCCGTCCCCGCGAAGTCCTCTTGCCGCAGCCCACGACTCTCTTCCCGCGTGCCGCCGCTCTTGAACTCGACGGCCTCGGCGCCACCGAAACGCGCCTCGACGAATGGGTCTTCGAATCCTCCTATTCCGAGCGCCTCCTCACCGAACAATTCCGCGTCGCCACGCTCGACGGCTTCGGCCTGTCCGGCCACGCGCAAGCCATTTCCGCCGCTGGAGGCCTGCTCCACTATTTGCGCGAAACATCCGCCATCTCCGCCACCGATTCCAGTAATGGCGTCGCCGCCATGCAGCTTCGACCCGCGGGCCGCGGCCTCGAACATCTCGACCGCATTGTTTTCTACGAGCAGCAGGACGCGCTCGTCCTCGACCACGTCACCGTCCGCAATCTCGAACTCATTTCGCCCAGCATCGGCGACGACGATTCCGCCACTCTCTTAGCCTCGCTCGACGGCACCGCGACAGGCATGGGCGCTCGACTTCTGCGCTCCTGGATTTTGCGCCCTTCCATTGCTCTCGAAGAAATCTCCGTGCGCCTCGACGCCGTCGGTGAACTAAAATCCGCCACCGTCGTGCGCGAGGAAATTCGCCGCGATCTCGATCAGATTTTCGATCTCGAACGCCTCACTAGCCGCGTCACTCTGGGCACCGCCAATCCGCGCGACCTCCAAACCCTTCGCCGCTCCCTTGTCACAGTGCCTCTTTTGCGCGGATTCCTCACGCGTTTCGCCTCCGCGCGTCTGACCGCCCTTCACGCCCAGCTCGACGAACTCGCCGATGTTCGCGACATGATCGCCAGCGCCATCGCCGAAGATCCACCGGCTCAGCCCACGGAGCCCGGCATCATCCGCGCCGGCTACAACGCCGAACTCGACGAGCTTCGCACTCTCAGTAAATCGTCGAAGCAAATCATCGCCTCAATGGAAGAGCGCGAGCGCAAACGCACAGGTATTGCCTCGCTCAAAATTCGCTTCAACTCCGTTTTCGGCTATTACATCGAAATCTCAAAATCGAATCTCCATCTCGCGCCGCCCGATTACGAACGCAAGCAAACCCTCGTCAACGCCGAGCGTTTCACTTCTCCCGAGTTGAAAGATTACGAACGCAAAGTCCTCGACGCCGACGAGCGCATCCTCGAAATCGAGCGCCGCCTCTATCGCGAAATTCGCGAATCCATCGCCGCGCAAGCCTCGCGCCTTCGCCAAACGTCTTCCGCCATCGCCCAGCTCGACGTTCTCGCGAATTTCGCTCGTCTCGCCGCCGAGCGCAATTATTCCCGCCCGTCATTCACCGAATCCGAGCCGGGCCATGCCATCAATAACGCTGGCCGTCACGCTGCTCATCCGAAAGCCCGCGGCGAATTGCTCATCGCCGCCGGCCGCCATCCCGTCATCGAAACGCTTCTCGAAACTCGCGGCGAGCGCTTCGTCCCCAACGATCTTTATCTCGACGACGTCACTCAGCCCATCCTCATCATCACCGGCCCCAACATGGGCGGCAAATCTACTTATCTTCGCCAGGCCGCACTCATCGTCATCATGGCGCAAATCGGCTCGTTCGTTGCTGCCGCCGAAGCGCGCCTCCCGCTCGTCGACCGCATCTTCACGCGCATCGGCGCGTCCGACAATCTCGCGCGCGGCCGTTCCACCTTTCTCGTCGAAATGAGCGAAGTGGCCGCCATCCTCAATACCGCAACTCCCGCCAGCCTCGTGCTGCTCGACGAAGTCGGTCGCGGCACGGCCACGTTTGACGGCCTCTCGATCGCTTGGGCCGTCGTCGAATATCTCCACGAGAACGCGCGCCCGCGCACGCTTTTCGCCACGCATTATCACGAACTCACCGAGCTCGAACGCCTGCTCCCCGGCGTGAAAAATGTCCACGTCTCCGTCCGCGAAGCCGGAAACGAAATTATTTTTCTTCGCCGCGTCGAGCCCGGCACCGCCGACAAAAGCTACGGCATCGAAGTCGCGCGCCTCGCCGGCCTACCCGCTCCCGTCATCGAACGCGCCCGCGAAGTCCTCGCCGAGCACGAAAAAAGCGAGCACAAGCTCACCGAAGAGCTTTCTCCCGCTGCCGCCCCACCGCCTCAGCCAGTAATGTTTGCCGCCGTCGATCGGGAAGTCCTCGGCGCACTCCGCCGCGCCGATCTCGACAACTTGAAACCACTCGAAGCGCTCAATCTTCTCGACGCGCTTAAGAAGCAGCTCTCGTGAAAAGGGCGCCTCGCGGCATGCTTGTCCTCGGCCTTATGTCCGGCACTTCCGCCGACGGCATCGACGTAGCACTCGTTCGCGTCAGCGATTCACTCGGGGGTTCGCCCGCCGCTCCTCGCGCCCGTCTGGAAAATTTCGCCGCGTTCGCTTACCCGCCTGCCGTTCGCGAAGCCGTTCTTCGCCTCGCCAATGGCGACGCCATCACCACGCGCGAAGTCAGCCAGCTGAATTTCCGCCTCGGTGAATTATTCGCCGACGCCGCTCTGCGTGCCTGCCGCAAATTTCGCGTCTCGCCTCGTCGCATTTCGCTCATCGGCTCACATGGCCAGACGCTTTACCATCAAGGCGCGCCGTCTCCTTTCCTTGGCGGGCGCGTCTCCTCCAGTCTCCAACTCGCCGAGCCTGCCGTCATCGCCGAACGCACCGGCATCACCACCATTGCCGATTTTCGCCCCGCCGACATCGCCGCCGGAGGCCAGGGCGCGCCGCTCGTGCCTTTCGTCGACTATCTCCTCTATCGACATCCTCGCCGCGGCCGCGTCGCTCTGAATATCGGCGGCATCGCCAACGTCTCCGTTCTCCCCGCCGCCGCGCAACCGAAAAGCGTCTTTGCCTTCGACACCGGACCCGGCAATATGATTATCGACGCCCTCGCCGTCCATTTCACTCGCGGCCGCGTGCGTTACGATCGCGACGCGCGGCTCGCCCGCCGCGGCCATCTTCTCCCTGAATTGCTGAACGAATGGCTTGCCCATCCGTTCTTCCGCATGCCGCCACCCAAAACCGCCGGCCGCGAAGAATTCGGCGCGCCGTATGTCGCGCGTCTCATCGCCGCAGCCAAACGCCGCCGCATCCATCCCGCCGACTTGATTCACACCGTCACCGCATTCACCTCCGTCTCCATCGCCCGAGCCTTCCGGAATTTCGTCTTTCCTCGCGTTCGCGTAAACGACCTCATCATTTCCGGCGGTGGTGCGCGCAATCCATTGCTCGTCGCCTATCTCGCAGCCTTGTTGCCTTCGCTGAAAATTATTCCCGCCGACGAATTCGGCGTCCCCGGCGACGCCAAAGAAGCCTTCGCCTTCGCCATCCTCGCCTGCAAAGCCTTCCACCACCACGCCAACAATCTTCCCAGCGCGACCGGCGCGCGACACCCCGCCATCATGGGAAAAATCTCCTATGCCCGCCCACGCTGACCGTCCGGTGCCAGGTGCACTCCCTGCTTCCGCAACAATTATCCCTCGCAAAAATCAAATAGCCTGTCATTCCGAGCCTGCGCGCCGTGGCGAGCGAATGCGACCAGCATTCAGCGGGGAATCTGCTGTTGTGTTGTTCTCAAAGTTCATTGTCACTGCTCTGGTAATTTCCTGTCTCTTCATATCCGGCTGTTCATCGCGCCGCTCCCTCACCGATTCGAATACCCTCAATTTCCTCCTCGAATCCATGCCCGCCAATCTCGATCCCCGCATTGGCACCGACGCCTTCTCCGAACACATCGACTTCCTCATGTTTGACAGCCTCCTCCAGCGCGACGATCACCTCGATCTCGCGCCCGACCTCGCCGAAAAATGGGAAATGCCCGACGCGCAAACGTACGTTTTCCACCTCCGCCACGACGTGAAATTCTCGAACGGCCAGCCGCTCACTTCCGCCGACGTGAAATTCACTTTCGACTCGATCATCTCCGGCGCCATCCGCACGCCTAAGCGCGGCGCCTACGCGCTCGTCGACTCCATCACCGCGCCCGATCCCTACACCGTCATCTTTCATCTCCGCGCGCCCTACGCCTCTTTTCCGCTCAACCTCACGCGACAGGCCGTCGGCGTCGTCCCGCAAAATTCTGGCCCCGGCTTCGCGCAACATCCCATCGGCACCGGCCCATTTCGTTTCGTCAGCCTCGCCACGGACGAAAACATCATCCTCGACCGCAACCCAAATTATTTCGCGGGTGCGCCATCGCTCGAGCGCATTCGCTTCCGCATCGTTCCCGATGCTCTCGTGCGCGCGCTCGAACTTCGCAAAGGCTCCGGCGACATCGAAGTAAATTCCCTCCCGCCCGACACGGTCGCCGCTCTCGCTCGCGATCCCAACCTCGAAGTCACGCGCTCACCCGGAACGGCCCTCGCCTACATCTCATTCAATTTTGACGATCCCATCCTCGCGCATCGGCGCGTTCGCCAAGCCCTTGCCTGCGCGACTGACCGCCAATCGCTGATTACTTATCTCTTGCGAGGTTACGCGCGACCCGCCGACAGTCTCCTGCCTCCGAATCACTGGGCCTATGACGGGAACGTAGCGTACTATGATTTCGATCCTGCCCGCGCCAATTCCCTTCTCGACGCCGCCGGATTCCGTCGCGGTGCCGATGGCATTCGCTTCCATCTCGAACTGAAAACTTCCACCGACGAATCCACGCGCCTCCTTGCCGCCGCTTTGCAAGATCAATGGCATCGAGTCGGTGTGCAACTCGAGTTGCGTTCGCTCGAATTCGCCACGTTTTACTCCGACATCACGCGCGGCAGCTTTCAGCTCTACACCCTGCGCTGGCTTGGCGCGAATCTCGATCCGGATATTTTCGAATATGTTTTCAGTAGCAAGAAAATGCCGCCGGCGGGCGCGAATCGTGGCCACTACCGCAATCCGCAATTGGATGTTTTACTCGACGAGGCGCGCGTCTCGACCGACCGCGCGAAACGGAAGGAAATTCTCTCGCAAATTCAGCAGCTCGTCGCCATCGACGAGCCGTACATCAATCTCTGGTATTACGACAACATCTCCGTGCACAGCCGCCGCATCACCAACATCACGCTCTCCCCCGGCGGCGACTTCGACTTCCTCCAGCACGCCCAGCTCCATGAAGAATAGACCGGCTCGGTCGACTGTCGGAAATGAATGAGATCGAACGCCGCAAGGAAGCACAAAACACCAGCAAGCATTGCAAATGGTGTTGCCAGCATCGTCAAAGCAAAATCCGCACCTGCATCATGCTCAAAGGCTTGCGTGCCGTGGATGGCCGTGAGCAAGTAACTTGATCAATTCTACCTAGTCCCCAATCGCCTTGCGAATCTCCGCCTCGAGCACAGCGCCTTCGCGGATGATGGACCAATCCGCTCCGCGCAGCGCCACAATCGTCGACGCTAACGTCCCCCCCGTCGCGCCGCCATCGAGAATCAGCGGCAACCGGTCGCCAAGCTGCTTCAGCAGCGACCCCGCATCGCTGCACGCCGGAAATCCGGAAAGGTTCGCGCTCGTGCCCGTGATCGGCCCGCCCGCGGCTTCAATCAACGCGCACGCTACGGCCGACTTCGGCCAGCGCAATGCGACGCGCCCGCTGTTCCCCGTCACTTTCAACGGCAATCCGTGCGTCGCCTCCACCACAATCGTCAACGCGCCCGGCCAGAATTTCCGCGCCAGCTTCAGAAAACTTTCCGGCAAATCGCGCGCCAGAGTCGTCGCCTGCTCAATCGAGTTCACGAAAATCGGCAGCGCCTTCGTCTCCGCGCGCCCCTTCACGCGAAACACGCGCTCAATCGACGCCAAATTGTAGGGATCGGCTGAAAGCCCGTAAAACGTGTCGGTAGGTATGCCCACCACGCGCCCGCGCTGGATCAAGCTCGCGGCGTAATGGACGGCGTAAGGCTCAGGTGCCTCGATTGAGACTTTCAGGACTTCGGCTGGCAATGGGGTCACTCGTGCGGCGCCGCGCTCGCCCGCTTCGCCTGCAAACTACCATACCCGCCCAAACCCGCGCAAGCGTACTGGCGCAGACAAACTTCGCTGAGGCAGCCAGGATTTTCCGGGTGCCCCTCGATAAGAGCGGAGACCCTTTTAGGTGACAACAAAAACGAGCTGCCTTCAGCTCGCCCATTCTGCGTGTCTCTTGACAGCGCCGACAACGTCATAGAGGGTGGCCCGTCTGAACGGTTTTTGTGAAGGGTGGGGTTCTTACTAACCCTTGCCTTTTCCCGCCAAAACAGGAAAATAGGACCTCATGCTCCCAGAACAGGATTGCCCCAAATGCGGACGCCGCATGTTGCTCTACCGTTGCTCCCATAACAATTGCCCCACCGAACGCCGCCTCTGCGTCGTCTGCGAATACGGAGGCATTCGCCCGCCCATCCCATTCAAGCAGACCAGCGTCTTCCCCACCTGCCACTCCGACGGCATGCTCCTAGCCGACGAAAACCGCAACTACCTGTAGCGCCACGGAGGAGCGATTGGTAATCACGCGCTCGCTGAATAATTGAAAGCCCATGTATTTGAGATTTGTCGTCGCTGACATTCATCACGATTCCGGCAAAAAGCTTGGCATATTCCACACAGTGGGCAAATTGCGAGACGATGGGACGCTTTCACATCACGAGGCGGAACAGCACGATCTAATTCGCCAATGGTTTAATGAAAATCTGGATAAGCCTGCTCGATTCACGGCCTCGAAGCCTCCTTTCGATCGTAGGAAGAGCAAAGCAATCCCTTGGTTCAAGGACGGCGCCGACGAACATCCAGATCGTGCCAGAGCTTTAGTGGCGATTCTGCACAATCAAGGAGTTTCCGTTCGCATGTTAAAAAGCAGAACGTGCTGGCTACGTGGTCTACGAAGATGAATACCAGATTGTTGCGGAACCATTCACCGGTGAGAAGTACTGAGACTTTCTTCGCGAAAGTACTTTCAATCGTACTTGTCTTGAAGATTTCAGTGGCTTTCGTGTGTGGCGGGCTTACCCATCCCGCGCTTGGCGAACGCCCGCCGTCTCTGCTAGTCTCCCTCGATGACCCCGCCATCTCGCCCTTCATCAAGTAAATCCGCGCCGCCCCGCGCGCCGCAAAGCGCCCCCATCACTTCGCGCGAAAATCACTGGCTCAAACTTTTCCGCGCCGTCCTCCACTCCTCGCGCCCGGAAGACGAACGCATCGGCCTCGAAGGCGTCCGCCTCGTCTCCGACGCCGTTCGCTCCGGCTTCGAACTCGAAGCCATCCTCGCCAGCGCCACCGCCGAAAAATCCCTGGCCACGCTTCTCGCCGAACTTGACCGCCCCACTCTCGTCCTCCGCACCACCGACAAACTTTTCACCTCTGTCGCCGCCACAGAAACTCCCCAGGGCATCGCCGCTCTTCTGCGCGCACCGCAATTCGTGTTTGAAAACCTACTTCGCGGCGGCGACCCGTTCGTCGTGGTCCTGGCCGGCGTGCAGGACCCTGGTAACGTCGGCACGATTCTGCGCTCCGCCGAAGCCCTCGGCGCAACTGGCGCTATCGCTCTTCGCGGCACTGCGCATCCCTATTCGCCGAAGGCTCTGCGCGCTTCCGCAGGCTCCTCGTTGCGCCTTCCCATACTTTTCGAACTCGCCGCTCCCGTCGCTCTCGCGCAGCTTCGCGTCTCCGGCCTGAAAATCGTCGCCGCCTCCTGCGCGAAAAATCCCGCCGCGCGCGACCCGAACGAATTCAATTTTCGCCAGCCCGTCGCTCTCCTCATCGGCAACGAAGGCGCCGGCCTCGGCCCCGAAATCGAACGCAGCGCCGACGCGCTCATCCGCATCCAACTTGCGGAGCCGGTAGATTCCTTGAACGCAGCCGTCGCTGCATCGCTTATTCTGTACGAAGCCGCACGCCAGCGTCGCGACTTGAAATGAGCTGCAAAACCATCACCATGAACCTTTTTCGCGCCATCGACCCCGAGGGATCCGAAAGCGAACAGTCGCGTGGCTCGCGCCCTCTCGCCGACCGCATGCGTCCGCGCACGCTCGACGAAGTCCTCGGCCAGGACGGTTTGCTCGCCCCCGGAAGGCCTCTGCGCACGCAGATTGAGCGCGACGACATGGTATCCATGCTTTTCTGGGGCCCTCCCGGCTGCGGCAAAACCACTCTCGCTCGTCTCATCGCCAAAAAAACGCGCTCCGAATTCGTTCCCTTCAGTGCCGTCATGTCCGGCATCAAGGAAATCAAGCAAGTGATGGTCGCTGCCGAAGGCGCGCGCCACTACGGCCGCCGCACCGTCGTTTTCGTCGACGAAGTGCATCGCTTCAACAAAGCCCAGCAGGACGCTTTCCTTCCCTACGTCGAAGCCGGCACGATTTTGCTCATCGGCGCAACTACCGAGAATCCTTCCTTCGAAATCATCGCGCCTTTGCTTTCGCGCATGAAGGTTTACATCCTCCACGCGCTCTCCACCGAGCAGACCATCGATCTCCTCCATCGCGCGCTCGCCGACAAAGAGCGCGGCCTTGGCAACGAGCAAGTCGAAATTTCAGACGACGTTCTTGACCGCATCGCGCAAATCGCCAATGGCGACGGCCGCGCCGCTTACAACACTCTCGAAGCGGTCGTCCTCGGCACCGCGCCCGATTCCACTGGCCGCCGCATCGTTTCGCGCGAACGCCTCGAAGACGTCCTCCAGCACAAACTTCTCCCCTACGACAAGGCCGGCGAAGAGCACTTCAATCTCATCTCCGCGCTGCACAAATCCGTGCGAAATTCCGATCCCGACGCCGCTCTCTACTGGCTCGCGCGCATGCTCGAATCCGGCGAAGACGCGCTCTACCTCGCGCGCCGCCTCGTTCGTATGGCCAGCGAGGACATCGGCCTCGCCGATCCCGCCGCGCTTCAAATCACTCTCGCTGCGATGAACGCGTTCGATTTTCTCGGCGCGCCAGAGGGCCATCTCGCCCTCGCCGAAGCGGCCGTCTATCTTTCGCTCGCGCCGAAATCAAATGCCGTCTACACCGCCTACAATTCTGTCCATGACGATTTGCAGCGCACCATCGCCGAGCCTGTCCCGCTGCACTTGCGCAACGCAGTCACTGGCTTAATGAAAAATGTCGGCTACGGCGAGGGCTACCAATACGCGCACAGCGTGGAAGAAAAAGTCACGGACATGACGTGCCTCCCCGACAGCCTTCGCGATCGCGTCTACTATCACCCCACCGATCAGGGCGTCGAAGCCCGCATTCGCCAGCGACTGGAAGGCATTCGCCGCATCAAATCAAAGCCGTCTGAATCACAGCCTGAACAAAAATCGGCGCACCCATCGAAAACCAAGCAGAAGCATGAACGAACTGAGGACTCGAACTTATGACCGTCAAAGATTCCGTGAGTCACGAGCTTGATGGCCTGCCGGGAACCGGGCCTTGGGGGTTGCGGGTGCCCATCCTGAGCGGTTTTCGCGAAGGGTGGAGGCTTTCCGTCACTTGAGGGCGAGTAAACTCGATTGCGTCAGTGCACGGCCTGCCTGCGGAGGCGCGGCTTTCGCGTTGTTTGCGTCCCGATGCCTTTGCTCGGGAAGCCGATGAGGTTCGCTGCAGCGACCACGATGCTGTGTGTTGAAATCGGTTTCGCGTCAGGGCACGGCTTTAGCCGTGCCGTAAACACGGAGAGTTAATGCGGCTTCAGCCGCTGAGGTCCGTCGTTATGATTCGCGGTTCAAAATTTCGTCCAACCCGTCTCGCCAGGCTCACGCTGCTCGTCGCCGCAATGTTTATTTGCCTCGCCGCCGTCCCGCGCACTCCCGCGCAGGACAAGCCTCTCGCCAGCTTCAAACTCGACTGCCGCACCTACTCCGTCTCCTCCGACGGCCGCGTCGCCTGCGCCGTATTTCGCGAATTGAAATTCGAGCACTACACAATCGAGCGCGACAACATCTGGATGCTCACCAGCAAAGGCAAGAGCAAACTCATCGTCGACGGCGAAAAGCTCGTCAAATCCCCAATGCCCTTCAGCTTTTCCATTCAACGCGTCGCCTTTTCCCCTGACGGTCATCGCCTCACGGTTCAAATGACCACCAATCAGGTCACCGACTCCGAGGGCAACACTCATGAGGGCCGCCTCGTCGATCTGATGACCGACGACGGCAAGGAAATTCCCGTCGCGGGCACAAAAACCAGCGTCATCGAAGACGCGATCCAGGCAAACTGGCTCGCCGACCCGGATTCTGTCGCCTATCTTCTCCGCGACGCCAATTCCGAACTTCTCTACAACGTCGGTCTCGTCCATCCCTCCGTTGGCGCAGGCAGCGTGATTTTCAAAGGCCACTTCTTCACCGCCGTCGTCTGGGACACGCCCCACAACGCCGCCGTCGCGATCGAGCGCGACGAGGCCCTCTCCGGCCCCATCAAACTCGTCCGTCTCGACCTTCTCCACGGCACGGAAGAAAATCTCGCCACCCTCGACGGCTACATCGGGCAGCTCGCGCTTTCGCCCAACGGCGACAAAGTCGCCTACTTTCGCGATGGCGATACCCTCGAAGTCCGCTCCATCGCAAATCCCTCATCAGCCGTCACTGTGAATTGCGCTTACGGCACCGTCGTTTGGGGAGCCGACGGCCAGCGCATTCTCCTCAAGCGCGGCCCGGAAAAACAACTGGGCGATCTCGTCTGGGTTTCCATCCCCGGAGGTAACCTCACTCCCATCCTCAATGACCTCATCTACCACAGCTTCGCCGTCTCTCCCGACGCGCGCTACATCGCCGTCACCGAGCCCGGCAACAACAAAATCTCCCTCTACCCCTTGCCCTAGCCTACTCAACTTCGCGTCTTTGGCTTGCTTTTGCGGGTGCCCCTGAGCGGTTTATGCGAAGGGGGGAGGTTTTGCTTTGCCATTGTCGCGGCCGAAATTTGACCTCACTACCGTCGAAGGCTTTTCCTTCGCTTTGAACCGCGTTTTCGATCCCTGGTTATCGCTTGAATTTGAAGCTCTGGACGATTGGATCCAGCTTGGCTTGGACATCGGACTGGTTGATTTCGGTGACCGTGCCGGGAGGGTAGTTGCTGATGTTGGAAGTATGAATCGTTTCGCTTATTTCGATGCAGATGCCACCCGGACTCTTAACCGTTCTGTAGACCTTGGATTCATAAAAATTCCCGGCACCGGCGCCATTGGAATTTGTCATATAAAAATCCACGCCATTAATAGTTGCCTTGGTTTTGAACCCGTCGCTTCCTTCGGGTGGGGTCAGCGCCAGGCAGTCGTTCAGCGATTTGGCAGATTGGGCGCTGACACTTATTGCAGCGTCGTCAAAATTCGTGCCAGGATAGGCGCTCTTCGGAATTTGCACCTGGACAACTTCGTCTTTCAGATACCCGTACGTCGGTGTGACAACTTGCATGGAAGCCGGATAAGCAAATGAAAACCCGTAAGTCGCGTTGGAATAGGTCTGAGTGCTTGATGCAGTCGGGCTGGGTGGCCTGTGTGATTGATTCGGCTGCTTGCCGCGCCAAGCAGCGCTCATAAGCATCAAACTCGTGACCAGCCATACTTTCTTCATTCTGTAATCGGAATTTCCGATCGGGGTCTCTGGCTTGCGTGACTCTCAACTCTCGGCTATCAGCTATCGACTATTTTGCCTTCCCTTCGGCGAATCGCCGGAAGAAACTCGTCGGCTCCCACGAGGGCCGCTTCGCCTCATCCGCCACGCGATCCGCCAGCAAAAAAAGCATGTGCGCGAACTTCCCCGCCGCTTCCTGGTCTACTGGCTTTTGATCGATGTCGTC
This sequence comes from Candidatus Acidiferrales bacterium, assembly GCA_035534035.1. Lineage (GTDB taxonomy): Bacteria > Acidobacteriota > Terriglobia > Acidiferrales > UBA7541 > DAHUXN01. The sequence continues at coordinate 13,738 of DATLSS010000032.1, forward strand.
CGAGGGGGCGTGATACCTCGTATGCACCCAGTCATTGAAAATCTTCTCCTGCGGCGACCCCTTAACGTACCCAAACTTAAACGCCAACGCCGGAACGCCTCGCCGAATAAAGCTATACTGATCGCTGCGAATAAACCGGTTCGCCGCCGGCTGCTCGTCCTCAATCACGTCGATTCCGTCCGCTTTGCCGACCGCGCGAATGTCGTCGCCCAGCGTCGATTCATCCAGCCCCTGCACCTGCAAATACTTCAGCGGAAACAGCGGCAAGAACATATCCATATTTATGTCCGTGATGATATTTTTCTCGGGCACCGAAGGATGATTCGCAAAATACCACGAGCCAAGTTCTCCCTCTTCCTCTCCGCAAACCGCCAGAAACATCACTGACCGCTTCGGCTTCGTCCCCGACTCGCGAAAATCCCGCGCAATCTGAATCAGCGCCGCCACGCCCGACGCATTGTCCATCGCTCCGTTGTAAATATCGTCGCCATTCACCGCCGCGCCCTTGCCCAAATGATCCAGATGCGCGCTCACAATCACGTATTCCTTCTTCAGTCGCGGATCCGAGCCCTCAATCACTCCCGCGACGTTTGGCGCTTCCAACGGAGAATTCTCCACGGTGATCGTCGCCTTGATTTTCACCGCCAGTGGAAAACGCGGCAAAGGCTGTTTCGCTTTCGCCGCCGCCACAATTTCCGCCATCGTGTGTCCCGACCCCGCCAGAAACTCATCCGCGTTGTTCGGATTAATCGTCATCGCGATCTGCATTCCCTGATCCTCGCGAAGCGTCGCATCCGCAAGCTCCAGCGAGGGCCGCTGCCGGTTCCCCGCGATGCGCTCCCACGGAATTTCCTGCGCCGACGGATTCGGTATCGTCGCGATTCCAATCGCACCAGCCGCGCGCAACGCCTTCCAACGCTCGCCGATCGACTCTTCATGCGCGCGCAACGGGTCTTTGATCGTCGAAGGCCCGCCAGTCAAATAAACCGCAATCTTCCCCTTCAGGTCCATGCCCGCCAGATCGTCGTACTGCGCTTCCGGCACCGACATCCCATATCCCACGAACACCATTCCCGCATCAATTTGCTTCGCTGTATCGCCCGTCGGCCGCAAAAACGCTTCCTTCCCCAATCCCAAATCCGTCTTTTTATCTCCCTGCAAAATCGCCAGCGTCGTCCGCACTTCGTCAATTTGGTGCGATTCAAATTGCACGGGCTGGAAATAACCTACCGTTCCCCCAGGCTTCAGTCCTTCTTTCTTGAACCGCTCCGCCACGTATTCCGCCGCGGCCTGATACTCCGGGCTTCCTGTCATGCGTCCCTGCAGATCATCGCTCGCCAGATATTTCACGTCGTCCCACCACCGCCGCCCTTCCGCCTTGTCGTCATTCGTCGCCGCCGCTGCAAACGCGCCGAACAAAACCATCGCTGCCGCCGCTGAAATCACCTGCCGATACGCAAATCGTCTCATTCGTGTCCTCATCCGCGGAATCGCCTCGCGTGTTCCTTCCATAGGCACCTGTCCATCACCACCATCAAACCCGCCGCCCGCGCCCGTTCCGCCGCCGCTTCATGAATTACGCCTTCCTGCATCCACACCGCTTTCGCGCCAATCGCAATCGCACTCTCGACCACCTCCGGCACGAATTCCGACCGTCGGAAAATATCCACGATGTCCACTTTTTCGCGTATGTCTTCCAGACGCGACACCGCATTCTCCCCCAGCACTTCCACTTCGTTTGGATTCACGGGAATAATTTTGTATCCGGCGCGCTGCAAATATTCCGCCACGCCACAGCTCGGCCGCATTTTGCTCGACGACAATCCCACCACCGCAATCGTCCGCGCGCTCTTCAGTAATTGCCCGATTTCCTCGGCGTTCACCTGTGTTCATCCCAAGAGTGCCCAAGGGAGTAAGAGACGAAACTTGTCTCCTCCGCAGCTGGAGACAGGCTCTCCAAAATCGTGATGGCCTTCTTCCATTGCCCGGGCTCGCCTGAAAAATAACCTCTGGTCAACTGAACGTGATCGTGGATTTCGGGGAAATTCATAAGCTGTTTGGGAAACCTCGACACAATATCGTCTAAACTGGCCACCGCCTCAGCGCGATTGCCTTCAGCCAAGAGGAGCTTTGCTTCAACAAAGCATGCCATTACGGTACGTGTTGCTTGTGGCGTAAGATAATCTTGGTCTATCGGAGCATCCGCAAAACTTTCCAGCAACTTCCTGAATTCATTCAATCGATCTCTCGCGTTTGAGATCGCGGACAGCTCCATGAGCCATAACACCTCGTGATACAGCAAGCCCATCTGGTCGGTCGGATCGAGACTTGTCTCTATCAAACTGCGAAGCTCTTGCACAGCCTTGTGACGGTCCCCGGATTCGTACTCGCGATAGGCTTTCTCGAATTGTTGCGTTTCAGCCTGACTTAGCATGTCAGCTTCTTGGAGGATCATTCGCGTTCATTAACCAAACCTACGCCGTGGCGCTTCGGACTTCCGGCGCTGGTCTGCAATTGCCCCAGCGCGCGCAGAAACGCATCGTTCTCTTCTCTCGTCCCCACGCTGGCGCGAATCGCCTCCGGAAATCCCATCCAGCCCATCGGCCGCACAATCACTCCCAGCTTCAACATTTCCTCCGCCAACGCGTCCGCGCCCTCGCCCACCTCCACCAAAATAAAATTCGTCACCGACGGCACAAACCTCACGCCCATCTCGCGCAATCCTTTTTCGATTTGCGCCAGCCCTTCGCGATTCGTCTCAATCGAACGCCGCACGTGCTCGAAATCATCGAGCGCCGCCAACGCCGCCGCCTGCGCCGCGCCCGACACCGGAATCGGCAGCCGTATCTTGTCAATCTCCGTCAACAGCTCCGCCGGACCGATCCCGTACCCAATGCGCATCCCCGCCAACCCGTACACTTTCGAAAACGTTCGGAGCACCAGAATATTTTTGCCTTCCCGCACCAATTCAATCGAACGCGAATAATTCGCCATCTCCACGTATTCGTAATACGCCTCGTCCATCACCACCAGCACGCGCTCTGGCACTTTCGCCAGAAAATCCGCGAACGCCTCTGCGTCGAACACCGTCCCGGTGGGATTATTCGGATTCGCAACGTAAATCAGTTTCGTCTCTGGCTCGACCGCGCGCGCCATCGCATCCAGATCGAACGCATAATTCTCGAGCGGCACCGCAATCAGCTTCGCGCCCATTTTTTCAATCGCGATGTAGTACAGCGGAAACGACCCCTCCGACGTCACCGCGCTCTCGCCTGGCCCCAGCAACACCGACGCGGCCACATGAATCAACTCCGTCGATCCGCATCCCACAACAATATTTGCTCGCAGCACATCCAGACGCTTCGCCAACGCCTCGCGCAAATAGTAGCTCCCGCCATCCGGATAGCGATTCGCTTCCGCGAGCGCCCGCTTCGCCGCTTCCACTCCCAACGGCGAAGGTCCCAGCGGATTTTCATTCGACGCCAGCTTGATCGCGCGTATCCCCAGTTCGCGCTCCACTTCTTCGACCGGTTTGCCCGGAAGGTACGCATCAATTTCGCGTATGTACTGCGGTATCACGTCGTGCGCAGTCTTCCTTTGCGGTTTTCCGTCGTGCGCAGGCTTGCGATGTTGTGTTGTTCCGTTGTGCGAGGATTTCGTGTCTTGCAGATTTTCGTCGTGCGCAGGTCTAGCATGTTGCGGCATTCTGTCGTTTGAAGTTTTCGTCATCTCGACTCCAAGCATCTCACAAACCGCCAACTCGCGGCCCCGAAAAAATTTCGGCCCGTGCGGCAACTGCGACTTTATCGCGTTTCGCTTTTGAAACTACACCCTTCCCGACGAGAGGGCCGGGACCAACGTCCAACCCGACTATTGCCAAGCCTGCACTCATAGACCAGAGTGTTGTCCAGAAAACGAGAAACGCGGACGCTCGGTAGCGCGGCCCGAAGAAAGCCAGAGGGTCGTTGCATTTCGTGAAAAGATGGCCAGCGAAGAAGCGCAGGCGCAATATCGCCGCCGCGGAAGAGTCGTGGAG
>DATLSS010000033.1:0-16732 GCA_035534035.1 Candidatus Acidiferrales bacterium
TGGAAGATTCAACACGGAAGAAGAAGTCGATTACGTGGCGAATCGCGTGGTCGAGACCGTGAACCGCTTGCGCGAGCTTTCTCCGCTGTACGAAATGGCGAAGGAAGGCACCGACGTGAGCAAAATGAATTGGAAGACGGCATAGGCTTAGTATGACGATCACACACTGGGTCAAAAACGAAGCTATCTGTCAAGCAACGCATATGCTTATTTCTCGCCTGTGGCGCGGAGCTAAGGATCTTGTGGCGACGGCGCGATCTATTGCGTCGCTGCCATACCTGGTCGCAGAAACGATTGACACGGTTTTTCGTATGACTGTGGTTTTCGGTTCGGCGATTCTTTTCATCACTGCGGTTGTCCTCGTATCGCGGAAGGCGACGTAAGCGGATTTTTGGTAAGGGCACGGCTTTAGCCGTGCCGAAAGGGATGGGAGAAACAGCGGTTTTAACCGCTGAGGTCATTTTTAGCAGTTCCGAGCAAAATTTTCTGGAGGGGATCATGGCTTACAGTGACAAAGTAATCGAGCACTACAACAATCCGCGCAACGTCGGCTCGCTCGACAAGAAAGATCCAAACGTGGGCACGGGGCTTGTCGGCGCGCCGGAGTGCGGCGACGTGATGAAGCTGCAGATGAAAATCAATCCCGACACGCGCGTGATCGAGGAAGCGAAGTTCAAGACGTTCGGCTGCGGCTCGGCGATCGCAAGCTCGTCGCTCGCCACCGAATGGGTACGCGGGAAAACGGTGGAAGAGGCGCTGTCGATCAAGAACACGGACATCGTTCGCGAACTTTCGCTGCCGCCGGTGAAGATCCACTGCTCGGTGCTGGCGGAAGACGCGATTAAGGCGGCGATTTCGGACTGGAAGAAAAAGGCTGGCGAAGGCGACGCCATCACTCAGGCGGGCGCAGCACAAGCGCACAGCTAAGATTCACAACAAGGAATCGCACGATGCCAGGCGGACGATTTGTTTGGCGGCCGCCAGCGGGAGGCGAGGGCCATGATTCACGTCACGGAAAAAGCGGCGGAGAAAATCCGCGAATTGCTCGTTAAGGAAGGCGTACCGCCCGACTCGGGCGGATTGCGCGTGGGCGTGCAGGGCGGCGGATGCTCGGGATTGTCGTACGCGATGCGGCTTGAAACGCAGGCGCGGGATCGCGACAAAGTGATCGAGGAAAATGGTGCGCGCGTTTTTGTGGACGCGAAGAGTTTTCTGTATCTCGCCAATACGACACTCGATTTCGAAGAGACGCTTGTGCGGCAGGGATTCGTTTTCCAGAATCCTCAAGCGACGCGAAGCTGCGGCTGCGGGAGTTCCTTCACAGCCTGATTTTTTCTGCTTCTTTTTGCAACGTCCGCGGCGGAGGAACTTGACGATGTCGAATGCCGCGAATTCAGCCGTCTCGCCAAAAAATCGCTTGGGAAATCATACATGAGCTCCACAAAAACACAGACCGGCGCTGCGCCCGCTCGAGCTTGTTGGAATTGCGAAGCGGTTGCCGACGACGGGCATTTCTGCGCAGCGTGCGGGAAAATTCAGCCGCTTGCCGACAACGGGGATCATTTTGCGTTTTTCGGATTGCCGCAAAAACTGAAAATCGACGAGGCGGGGCTCGAACAGCGGTTTCATCAACTGAGCTGGAAGCTGCATCCGGACAATTTTGTGAAGGCGTCCGAGTTCGAGAGAAATTTGGCGCTGGATCGTTCTTCGGAATTGAATGACGCCTACAGGACGCTGCGCGAGCCGGTGTCGCGCGTCGAATACCTGCTGTTGCGCGAAGGAGTGCGCAAAGAGGGCACGACGAAGCAACAAGCGCCGCCGGAACTGCTAGAAGAGGTTTTCGAGTTGAATGAATCGCTCGACGAATTGCGCGAGGCCAAGAATGACGGCGCGGATTTGAGCGAATTGCGTGGAAGTCTCGGCGAGAGGCAGAAGAATTTCGAGCAGAAATTGGAGGAAGTCGACGCGGAGTTGCTGAGCGTTTTTGCGGAATGGGATGCGGCTGTGGATGCAGGCGCGGATGACACCGAACGGCGCAAGCAGATGGCGAAGTTGAATGAAGTCCTGAATCGCCGGTCCTACATTCGAAATCTGGTGCGCAATGTCGCACAGGAATTAGAGGCTTAGAAAAGTTTCATGGGGAAGACGGTTGGAATCGATTTGGGGACCACGTTCAGCCTGATCGCGTTTGTCGATCCGGCGACCGGCGAGCCGCGGTGCATTCCGGGACCGTATGGCGACACGCTGTGCCCGTCCGTGGTGAGCTTGGACGCGAACGGCACGATTGTTGCGGGCGAGCCGGCTCGGCGGCGGTTGCTGACGCAATCGAACCGCACGATTTATTCGGTTAAGCGACTGATGGGGCGCGGCGTCGAGGATGTGCGCGACGAGCTGAAAATTTTTCCATTCCGCATCGACGAAGAAAGCCGCGGTGTGATTCGCGTGAAATTGGGCGACAAGTATTTTACGCCGCCGGAGATTTCCGCCTTTATCTTGCGCGAATTGAAATCGTGGGCCGAGGATTTCTTCAAAGACACTGTGGACCGCGCGGTGATCACCGTGCCTGCATATTTCAACGACGCGCAGCGGCAAGCGACGAAAGATGCGGGACGGCTCGCGGGACTCGAAGTGTTGCGGCTCGTGAATGAGCCAACGGCGGCGGCGCTGGCGTACGGTCTTCATAAGCAGCGGCGTGGGCGCGTGGCTGTATACGATTTTGGCGGCGGCACGTTTGATATTTCAATTTTGAAACTGATTTCGACGACCGAGGGCGACATTTACCAGGTACTCGCCATCAATGGCGATACGCATCTTGGCGGAGACGACATCGACAACGCGCTCTCTGCGGTGGCGCGCGAGGAAATCGAGAAGAAATATCGCATCGATTTTGAGCGGCATCCGGAGACCGTGCAGGAATTGCGCAAGACGTTGATTCACACGAAGCACAAGCTTTCGAGCGGAACTCACGCGACGATTCGATTTGTGTTGCCCGACGATCGCGTCTATACCCGCCAAATCACGCGCGCTCAATTCGAAGAAATGATTGCGCCGATCATTGCGCGGACCATGGCGTCGGTGAAAATGGCCCTGGCCGATGCGAAAATGCAGCCGTCGGAAACGGATGAAGTGGTTCTCGTGGGCGGGTCGACGCGGATTCCCCTGGTGCGCAAAACTGTCGGCGATTATTTCGGACGCACGCCGCATTCCGAATTGAATCCGGACGAAGTGGTGGCGCTGGGCGCGGCCGTGCAGGCGGATATTTTGGAGAGCGGCGTGAAAAATATGCTGCTCCTTGACGTGACGCCGCTCTCGCTCGGCATCGAAACGATGGGCGGCGTAGTGGCAAAACTGATCCCGCGAAATTCGACGATTCCGGCGAGCGCGCAAGAATTGTTTACGACGGGCGTTGATAATCAAACGGGAATCGACATTCACATCTTGCAAGGCGAGCGGGAACTTGCCGCTGATTGCCGGTCGCTCGCGCGATTTCAGTTGAAAGTTCCGCCGGGGCCGGCGGGTCTGGCGCGCGTCGAAGTGAAATTCCTGATCGACGCAAACGGGATTCTGCAAGTGGCTGCGCGGGATTTGCGCACCGGTGAGCAAAGCATTCTCGAAGTGCAGCCCAGCTACGGGCTGACGGACGCCGAGATGGAGCGGATGCTCGAAGAGTCGATTGAATTTGCGGAGCAGGATTTCGAACAGCGGCAGTTGATCGAAGCGCGCAACGAGGCGGACGCGATTTTACGCGCGACGGAGAAAGCGCTCTCGGGCGTCCACGCCGAGGGGCTTTCGCGCGGAGAACGTGCCGCGATTGACCAATCCGTTGCGGCGCTGCGCCAAGCAGCCGAAGGTACGGACTACAAATTCGTACGCGCGCAGATCGACGAATTGAATCAAGCGACGCTGAATCTGGCGGAATTGACGATGAACAAAGTGCTGCAGGCGGCGGTCGGCGGTAAGAGAATCGACGAAGTCTAGTTCGGCGAAAGTTTTGGAAGTGAGGTGCAATGGGCGGCAAAAATCCATACATCGAAGAAACTAAATACACGACGGCGGCGCAGAAATTCAAAGTGACGTTTGCCAAGGAAGGCAAAACCGTCGAAGTGGACCCGGCGAAATTTCCATATGGGCACGACGGCTTGCCGGGCAGCATTCTCGATATCGCCACGGGATTTCACATGGGCCTCGACCATGCCTGCGGCGGCGTGTGCGCGTGCTCGACATGCCACGTGATTGTCCATGAAGGTCTGGAGTCGTGCAACGAAGCGACCGACGCGGAACTCGACCAGCTTGACGAAGCGCCGGGCGTGACGCCGAAGTCGCGGCTCGGCTGCCAGTGCGTGCCCGACGGCACGAAGGATGTCGTGGTGGAGATTCCGTCTTGGAATAAGAATTACGCGAAGGAAGCGGAGCACTGAATTGGAGATCTGAACCTCGAGGCTGGAAGTTGCGCTGGCAAAATATAACGGAGAGGGACGATGCCGGGAACTTTTGACTGGGATAACGCGGAAGAAATCGGGATCCGGCTGGTGGAAAAATTTCCGGGCATGGATCCGTTGACGGTGCGTTTCACCGATTTGCACAAGTGGGTGACCGAGCTCGATGGATTCACGGGCGACCCGGCATTGTCGAACGAAGGCAAGCTGGAAGCGATTCAGATGGAGTGGTACGAGGAATATAAAGAGAGCAAGGAATAAATTTCCTGGCTGCGGAAAGAGGAAACGGATGAGCGATGCAGAGCTGCGATATCCGGTTGGGAAATTTCAGCCGAATGCCACGCCGTCGGAAGACGACCGGCGGAAACTAATCGCGCAGGTGGAGGAAGCACCGAAGCGTTTGCGCGCGGCGGTGAAAGGATTGACGCGCGAGCAGCTTGCCACGCCCTATCGCGACGGCGGCTGGAGCGTCCAGCAGGTGGTGCATCATCTAGCCGACAGCCACATGAACGCGTACGTGCGATTCAAGCTGGCGCTGACCGAAGACGAGCCGACCATCAAGCCCTACAACGAAACGCGCTGGGCGGAGTTGAGCGACTCGAAGACGACGCCGGTCGAGACGTCGCTCGCGATGTTCGACGCGCTGCACGAGCGTTGGCTCCATCTGATGCGTGGAATGAGCGCGGCGGAGTTTGCGCGCAAGATGAAGCATCCAGAGCGCGGCGCAATGTCGCTCGACGATACGCTGGGATTGTATGCGTGGCACGGAAGGCATCACGTCGCGCATATCACCGGCCTGCGCGAACGCAAGGGCTGGAAGTAGAGAAGTCGAAAGCCGAAATTCGGAACTCGAAAAGCGAAACGCGGAGCGAATTGCTTCGGATCAATTCAGTGACGCTTCCGCGAGACATGCGTTTTTCGAATTTCGATCTTCGAGTTTCGTGCATCACGAAGTCCTCCTTGTCAATTCCCCCGGCATCTTCGATAATCGATGGAAGTTTCTACGCATTCGTCCGTGGCGCCATGGTGCAATGGTTAGCACATCGCCCTTTCAAGGCGGTAATACGGGTTCGACTCCCGTTGGCGCTACCATGATCTGTTATGTCTGACGAACCTCGCGACACCACTCCCGAAGAAATTGCGCAAGAACAGGCCCTCCAGCATTTCGAGGCTCAGGTAGTCTTCCGGCAGAGCAACATTCTGCCGATGGATTCCGCCCTCAACGTTGGAATGTTCTATGGCTTGCTGATCCGAGCGAAACGTCCGCGCAACAGCATCGAGCGCATCGAATTCTGGGTTATGGGAATCCTCTGGACTGGTTCTGTGATTGCGCCGTCTCCCCTCTCGGCGGTCTATTTTCTTATCGGGCTAAAGCTCATTTGGACCGCCTGTAAACGTACAACACGTGAAGTCGATTAGGAATATTTGCGAATCGCTCTCGCTCAGTACGTCCATCCGTCTTGTTAGTTGATACAGTGGAGAAGTGCGCTCGAGATGTGTAGACTGCGGGCATGAAAACGTGGCAGACGTGGATATGGATCATTGTCGCTAGTGTCGTTTGGTTCTTTGTGTTTTACGAAAACCGCGGCACCGCGTGGACGACGTATCAGATCGTGGGAATCGCGATTGCCATCCCGGGATTTTGTTTATGGGCGCTGGCGCGCCTGCAACTGGGACGGTCATTTGCGATCAGCGCACAAGCCAAGGAACTCGTCACGCACGGCCTGTATTCGAAGATTCAAAATCCCGTTTACGTTTTCGGCGGAATGTTTTTCGCCGGACTGGTTGTGTTTTTTGGGCGGCCGCTACTGCTCCTGTTCTTCTTGATTATGATTCCCATGCAATGGCTGCGCATCCGCAAAGAGCGCCAAGTGCTTGAAGCGAAATTCGGCGACGCGTATCGCGAGTATCGCAAGCGCACCTGGTTTTAGTCCTCACACATCGCACGCCAATGCCAATCGACAAACAAAAGACCACACAAAAGACATTGAAGCTGCTTGAAGACTTGGTGGCGATCGATTCGGTGAATCCCACGCCGGTGCTCGCCACGGCGGGCAGGCCGGGCGCGTTGGGCGAGGGGCGCGCCGCCGAGTATGTGCAGGAATTTTTGCGCGCGAATGGAATCGCGGCAGAACTGGAAGAGGCCGCGCCGGGCAGGCCGAACGTGGTGGCCATGATTGGTTCGGCGAATGTGAAGCCGGCGCTCATGATCGTCGCGCACATTGACACAGTGGGCGCGGGCGACATGCGCGAGCCGTTCACGCCGCGCGTGCGCGACGGGAAAATGTACGGACGCGGCGCGCTCGACATCAAGAGCGGCGTAGCGGCGATGTGCGCGGCAGCCGTGGAGATTGCGCGCGAAGGCGCGCGGTTGGCGCGACCCGTGATTATTGCGGGTGTCGTCGACGAGGAATGCAACAGCATTGGCACCGAAGCGCTGCTGCGCCGCGGACACGCGGCGGAAGCCGCAATTGTGATGGAGCCGACGGATTTGAAGCTCGTCGTCGCGCACAAGGGCTACGCGTGGTTTGAAATTGTGACGCACGGACGCGCGGCGCATGGCAGTTTGCCCGCCGAGGGGCGCGACGCGATACGCATGATGGGGTGCGTGCTGGTGGCGCTCGACGAGTTGGAAACGCGGCTCGCTTCGCGAGCGCCGCATGCGCGGCTAGGGAATGCGTCGCTGCACGCGTCGCTGATCGCGGGTGGGCAGGAGCTTTCGAGCTATCCGGCGGAGTGCCGTTTGCAAATCGAACGGCGGATGCTGCCGGGAGAAACGGAGCAAAGCACGCAAGCGGAATTGCGCGAAATGCTCGCGGACCTTGAATCGCACGATGCGGAATTTCGCGCTACGCTGCGCGGAGGATTGGGCGCGCGCCCGGCATATGAGATTCGCGAGGACTCTCCGCTCGTCCAACGCACACAGAAAATCGTCGCGCACGCGTGCGGCGCGTGCGAACTGAGCGGCATGGCGGCGTGGACAGATACGGCCCTGCTCGCCGCCGCCGGAATTCCAGGAGTTGTCTTCGGCCCCACTGGCCGCGGCCTTCACGGCGCGGAAGAATACGTCGAGCTAGATTCCGTCGGCCAGTGCGCGGATACCCTCCGCGAATTAATTTTGGAATTCTGCAACGGATAGAAACGAACAACTAAAGTTCATCGACGAATGAAAGGTCGCGAAGCTTCACGTATTTTTCATAACAGGATTCGCACATCCAACGTCCGTCAGGATCGCAATAGCCGAAATCTCCGGAATTAATGTGCTCCTTGCAGAGCGTGCAGTGCTCGTGATCCCATCCGCCGGAGACCTCCCGCACTGATTGGTCAGGCGAGTCTTGGTCTTGTGCAGGATAGTAACGGCTCAGGGGGCCTTTCTTGTCTGCGCGCTCTAGCTTGGTCCATTGGCGCACCTCCTGGCCGTCGACGATCGAAACATCGGGGGCTTCGTAGGTTTCGGCGACCGCATCGACAGCGTGAAATTGGGTTCTCCTCCAACCCCATCCTGGTGCAAGCACCATCCAGATATTGAAGGCCTGCCAATACGGACTCAGGTAAAAGAGCTTTTCGCCCACGATATTCGGCATTTTTTCTCGATCGCACGTCACCACCGCTGCGCCGGTATCTTTGTCCAACGACCTTATTTGGGCACATAAACAGTCACGCTCTCCGATCAGCAGCCAAAACCAGGTGCACTCAGTTCTCTTAATCTGATTCAACCTCTCAAACGTTCCTTCCACCTCGAATTCGGTGTAGCCCGCAGGGGACGTTTCGCCACGGCGAACGGACGTCACGACGAAATATGGAAACTCGTTCAGAGTTTTAGGCTTCTTCGTTTTCATCGCACAGTTTTCCGATGCGTATTCTATCGTGAAACGACGCTTTTGGACCGTAGTGTGCGAAAGTAAAAGTGACCGCTGGGTTCACTGTCGGAGGCGTGGGGCGAAATTTGTGTTGATGGCGAAGACCGTGCACGAAGTTGACGCGCTGTGCCGCAGGTGCCTGCGACGGCGCCGGCCATGTCGGCGGGCTGGACGAGGCCGACGAATGGCTCGGCGTAAATAATATAGCTGTGGCCAATAGGGAGAGGCCCCAGTGTGTACGAGCCATCGAACTGCGACGGCGGATTTGCGGCGTTGCACGTCCAGCCGCCGAGCGTGGCGGAAACGACGGAGCCAGTTTGCAGCGTCGACGGCGGCAACCTGCGCGCCGAAAATTCCGGTGACGTATTCACCGGGCGAAGTGGCGGGAAAATCGGCGAGCGCGAAGGGATTCGGGGGCAGAATCCGCACCACTCCTTGCGCTGCGCACCCTTTAGGTTCACATTGCACACATCTGCATCGAACGTTCCGATGAAACTAGTGAACCAATTTGCGGCGGGCGGCGTCTGGCATAGTGGGAAGGCGATGGATGCGCTGGCGGCCAGTTGCAATGAGATCGTAGTGAGCAGCGACGCTTCGCTCGAGCGCGAATTCCAAGAGCGGCTGGCGGAATGCGCCACGCTCGCGTTTCGAGTGGCGCTCGCCATCTTGCGCGACCGCGCGGAAGCAGAAGACGTGGCGCAAGAGGCGCTGCTGCGGGCATACAGAAATTTTCACCGGTTGCGCGACCGGACGAGTTTTCGCAGTTGGCTGGTGCGGATCGCGTGGCGGATGGCGATGGATCATCGCCGGGCCGGGAAGCGGCGCGAGAATCGCGAACAAGACGTTGCCAGGGACGATGCCCGGGGGCTTACGCACGCTTCGCAGTCGGCGGAGGAAATCGCGGCGTCACGGGAATTTCAGGGACGCCTTGCCGAAGAGATGGAAAAGTTGCCAGGCAAATTGAGGATGGTGATGGTGATGGCGGGGATCGAAGGCTATGACACGCGCGAAGTCGCGGCGCTGCTCGGTTTGCCAGAAGGCACGGTGAAGTCGCGGCTGCGGCTGGCGCGCAAGAGGTTGGCGGAGAGATTGCGATGAGTTGCGAACGATATCGAGACTGGATGCCGGACGCGGCGGCGGATGAGTTGCCGAAAAACCGCCGCATGGAATTGGAAAATCACGCGCGCGAGTGCGCCGCCTGCCGCGAGGAACTTCAGCGCGTGCGAACCCTCCTCGAAGCGATCGACCTCGCAGTAACTGCGCAATCGGCTGCTGAACCTTCTCCGAGATTGATAGAGCAGGTGCGCCAACGCGTTCGTGACGAGGCTCTCGTTGTCTCGTGGTGGAACGCGCGATGGGTTCCGGCTGTGGCGTGTGCAGCTGTGCTCATCGTGGCGGCGTCGGTCTGGACTTTATGGCCGCGAACGGGCGCCCGGCGCGAGCTGACCGTAAGCTCCGCGGCTCCTTCGCCGGTACAAGCAGTTCGCCCAGCGGGCGCGGCAACCACGGCGCAGCCAAAGATCACGCTGCGACGGTACGGACCGATGGTCGCGCTCCCGCGTTCCGTCCGCAGGCCTTACGCTCGGCGAATCGAGCGGCGGTCGGCAGCGCCCGAGGTCCTCGAAATCATCGTCCAGCCGGGGCAAATGGAAGCCGTGATGCAGTTCGCGCAGGCGCTGAACAGCGGTCAAATTGACGGCGCGAAATTGCTCGCGGATTTGAAAGCTGTCGATCAACCACTCGAAATCAAGCCGCTCGTGATCGCCCCGCTCGAAACGCCGAAGCTTGCCGACGACGAATCGACAGAAGGTCCGGCGGGCAGTGGCGAAAAGCAGTTCGTCAATTCGGAGCGGTCGCGATAAATGGGCATTGTTTCTCAAAGGAGCGCAACGGTGAAACTCAAAATGGGAATGGTAGGCGTATTGATGTGTCTGCTGACTATCCCCGCGTACGCGCAAGCACAGCAGCAACGCAAGAACTCAGATCAGGAGACACTCCGCCATCTGAAGCTCGATTTCCTTCTGACTGAATATGACGGCCAGCAGAAGGTCGGCAGCATGTCGTACACGATGTATGTAGAAGCTGAACCGCACCCGAGTCGCCCCGGCCATCTTCGCATGGGCGTGAGGGTTCCAGTGGGCACGGCCGGCAGCTTCACATATACGGATGTGGGAACGAACGTTGATTGCGCTGCCACCATATCTGGAGACAATTCGTATAATTTGGACTCGACCGTGAGTCGATCCTCCGTCTATTCGGCAGACGAGCAAGGTACAGAAACGCCTCACGATGCGGTCATAGGACGATCTGTGATCCGAACATTTAGTACCGATTTCAGCATAGAGATGCATGACGGTCAGACCGCAGAGGGACCGGCTGCGACGGATCCCTTCAATGGCCACATACTGAAAATCAGCGTGACGCTGCACGTCATAAAATAGACGGCAGAGAATGACAGAAATAAAGGAAAGCGCTCCGAATTGGAAGCGCCTTTTCCCTTGAGCTGAACGGATTTTACGGCTTCAGGTACCTCTCAGCGCAGGACAGATTCCAGCGCCTCTTTCAATTCCGGATGGCGAAACGCGTAAAGCTGCGCCTGCAATTTTCCCGGCGCAACGCGCTGGCTTGAGAAAAGCAGTGCGTCCGCCATTTCGCCCATCGCCAAACGCAGAGCCACGCGAGGCGCGGGGAAAAGCGCAGGCCGATGGAGCACGCCAGCGAGCACGCTGGTGAATTCAGTATTAGTAACTGGTTTTGGCGAAACGGTATTCACCGCTCCGCGAATGGAATCGTTTTCGATTGCGTAACGAATCACGGAGACCACTTCGTCGAGCGCGATCCAGCTCATCCACTGGTGGCCTGTGCCGAGCCTGCCTCCCACGCCCAGGCGAAATGGAACCAGGATGCGCTTGAGCGCGCCGCCATTCGCCGCAAGAACAATTCCAAAACGCAGCATCACCGTGCGAATGCCCAGTCGCTCGGCTTGCGCGGTTTCCGCCTCCCAATCGCGGCAAATTTGCGCAAGAAAATCATGGCCGGGCGCGGAGGATTCGATGAGCGGTTGATCGCCGCGGTCGCCATAGTAGCCAATGGCCGACGCGGCGACCAGGACGCGCGGCTTTTGTTTCAATTGCGCAAGGCCCGCAACGAGATGCTTCGTCGCGTCCACGCGGCTTCGGCGCAAGATTTGCTTGCGCGCGGGCGTCCACCGGCCGTCCGCGATGGACGCACCGGCCAGATGAACGATTGCGTCCGCGGCCTCCATTCCCGCAAGATCAATCGACCCGGTCGGCGGCTCCCAGCGGATGTTTTCAGCGGCGGGACCTGACTGCGAAGGCGAGCCGGACCGAACGAGTCGCGCGATGGAATGGCCGTCGGCGCGCAGCGAATTTACCAACGCGCTCCCCACCAGTCCCGACGATCCCGAGATAAGAATCTTCACAACGCGTTCCTGACCAGAAAGTCGTCACTCACGGTCGCAAGTCTACATCGTCACAGCCCACGAATTACCATTACGTTATGTCGCCATCGTACGTGTGTCAAGAAGCGCTGCGCTGCGCAGTTTTGCACACGAGTATCGTTGGAGTGATGGCCACTGAGACTTAGGCACGGTAGAATGCAGGCATGCTGGTGCGCGTGCTCTTCTTTGGGCAATTGAAGGAAATCGTGGGCAAGGCCGAGGACGGCTGCGTGGCTCCCGAAGGCGCGCGCCTGGAAGACGTGTTCGCAAACTACGCGGCGGATTTTCCCCGGCTCGCCGAGTTTCGCGATTCGGTCGCGGCGGCGATTAATCACGAGTACGCGCCCTGGGACGCGCGTATCCGCGCCGGTGACGAAGTAGCGTTTCTGCCGCCAGTGAGCGGCGGACAGCAGGCGGGTATTGTCGAGGACATTTACAAAATTGTACGCGAGCGCATTCCCACCGAGGAAATTCTCGCCAGCTTGAAAGCTCCGGAAGATGGCGCTGCGATTGTGTTCGAAGGGATCGTCCGCAACCATTCGCGCGGAAAGCAAACCTTATACCTTGAATACGAGGCGTATGAAGTGATGGCACTCGTGAAAATGCGCGAAATCGGTGCGAAAATGCGCAAGCAATTTGCGACTGACCGGATCGCGATGGTGCACCGGCTCGGACGCCTGGAGATTGGCGAAACAAGTGTCGTCATCGGCGTCAGCGCGGCGCATCGAGGTGCAGCGTTCGACGCTTGCCGCTACGGAATCGACACGCTCAAGCGCACCGTGCCGATCTGGAAGAGGGAATATTTCGCCGACGGCGCCGTCTGGGCTGATGGCGAAAAACCATCCGCGGAAGCCTTTTTGCCCGGAACCTCATCTACACCCTAGATGATTCGACCCGCGACATGCTGCGCGGCCTTCGCGGCCGCTTTCTTTTCGTTTGCGCCCATCGCGAATGCGCAGTCCGGCGCGCGTCGGCAAAATCGTATTCGCGTTGAAACGGATGTCGTCACTGTGCCCGCCACCGTGCTCGATGCCAACGGCAAGCCCGTCGCCGACCTTCCCGAATCAGCATTCAAATTGTCTGAAAATAGCGTGGAACAGAAAATCGACAGGTTTGAGACGCAGACGAATCGTCCGCTCGAGCTCGCGCTGATGGTGGATTCGAGCCTGAGCACCACGACGGACACAAAATTCGAAAACGAAGCCGCCGCGCGTTTTATCCGCTTGGTTGTGCGGCCCGGCGATTTGCTTTCCGTTTTCGAGTTCTCGGACGATGTGTACGAGCTCTCGGGTTTTTCTTCCAATATCCCGCAGCTCGAAGCAGCGGCACTGAGAATTACGCCGGGAGCCGGCACATCCCTTTACGATGCCATTGTGTTGGGCTCGCAACAGCTCGGCAAATTGCCGGAGGATCGCCGCCGCGTGATTGTGCTGGTTACGGATGCGGGCGAAACAACGAGCAAGTCAACCTTCGAAATGGCGCGCCGCGCCGCAATCCAGTCCGAAGCGCTGCTCTACACCATTCTGATTCGCCCGGTGAAAAATGAAGGCGGACGCAATACCGCCGGCGAACATGCGATCGACACCATCATCGATTCCACAGGCGGCGCCATGTATTATCCGGATGAATTATCGCAACTCAATGACATGTTCGAGAAAATCAGCCGCGAGTTGCGAACGCAGTATTTGCTCAGCTACTATCCCGAGCCAAAGGGAAAACCGGGAACGTATTCCCGGATCGAACTCCAGGTGAAAGGCGGCAATTACACTTTGCATTACCGCAAGGGATATTTTGTTTCAGGCGCCGGCGAATGAGCCCGCAAGGCGATAGTCCGGTCCATTTTTTGGAAGTGGCCGTCGACGCTGCGCAGGAGGCGGGCGCGATTATTGCTCAGGCCGCTGAGCTCCCTAAGGATATTTCCTACAAGGGCGAAGTAGACCTGGTGACCGAGACCGACAAAAAGTCCGAGGCCGCAATTCTCGCGCGTCTCCGCCATCATTTTCCACAGCACGCAATTGTCGCCGAAGAGACCGGCGCATCAACCCCGGACGCCTCCTCGAAATATAAATGGTATGTCGACCCTCTCGACGGCACCACGAATTTCGCTCACGGCTATCCGGTGTTTGCCGTTTCCATCGCTCTTCTGGAAGAGGGCGAGCCGCTCATCGGCGCGGTCTACAATCCCGTGACGCGCGAAATGTTCACCGCGATTCGCAACGAAGGCGCTTATCGCGGCAATGCCAGAATTCGCGTGTCGCCGGTCGAAAAACTTTCGCAAAGTCTGCTCGCCACAGGCTTTCCCAGCCACAAGCGCGTTCAAAATCCCAACATCCACTATTATTGGGAATTTACCCTCCGCTCGCATGGCGTGCGCCGAGCTGGTTCAGCGGCCCTCGATTTATGCTCTGTGGCCTGCGGCCAGTTCGAGGGTTTCTGGGAATTTGGGCTAAAGCCGTGGGACACCGCGGCGGGAATCCTCCTCGTTCGCGAAGCGGGCGGCGCAATCAGCAACTTTACCGGCGGCCTCTATCATCCCGGCGAGAGGGAATTGCTCGCATCCAACGGACTGATTCACGCCGAAATGCAAGCGATTGCTGCACGTGTAGCCGCGCAGGAGCCTGCGAGTTTGGCGGGCAACCCCGGCTGAGCTTTGTGAACCAAACTATATGGGGCTATTTCGCCTTCAGGATTTCCGCCGATTCGAGTTGCAATTGGCCTCCCGTACAGTTAATTTGACGCGCACGCCGGGGTATTTGTCACTTTACTCCCGCGAATGCCGGATGTTAGCCTGAGATTGCACCGAAAACTTCGAATGTCCTACGTTCAGACATTGATCCAACCAAGACGACGTCAGACCCTGGCGGAGCCGTGGCATCGGCTGAAAGGCCGATGGCGCAATGGCGGCGTTGAGGAATATTCGCTGGGGCAGTCGCATGGGATGCGCCAGCTTCGCCGATTGCATCTGCGCGCGGGAATTGAAGTCAACGAACATCAAATAGGCCTCGAAGGGCTTCCCCAGGCATTCCGCGGTTTCCGCATTGTTCACCTGACGGACCTTCACCACGGTCTGTATTTTCCCGCCGAGGCTCTCGCGGCAGTCGTCGAACTTACCAACGAACTTGAGCCCGATCTGATCGTCGTGACGGGGGACTTTGTAACCAGGTCGCGCAATTATATTGAGCCTGTGGCGCAGATGCTCAGCGGGCTTCGCGCGCGCTCGGGGGTGTTTGCGGTGCTGGGAAACCATGATTTTCGCGTCGGCGCCGTCGAAATCGCACGGGCCCTTGATCGTCACGGAATCCATGTGCTGCGCAACCGGCATGTCACGTTGCGTCGAAATGGCCAAAAGATTTATCTGGCGGGCGTCGACGATTTTCTCTATAGCGCTGATTTACCTCGCGCGATGCGCGGTGTTCCGCATGGCGCGCCAACCGTGCTCCTCTCGCATAATCCCACGATCATTGACGAAGCTGCGGACATGGGAGTTAATCTGGTTCTATCCGGTCACACGCACGGCGGTCAGGTTAAGTTGCCGCTCATCGGCTGCGTCTACGGGCGCTCCGAAAGCCGGATGCGCTTCAAAGTTGGACACGATTCTCTCGGTTCAACGCAGATTTACGTGAGCCGCGGCATTGGCACAGTCGTGCTGCCTGTGCGATACGGTTGCCCTTCTGAGATTCCTCATTTTGTTCTAGAAACCCGGCAAGACTGCTTGCACGAAGATTCCCGTTCCCCGTATGCTGCTGGGTGGCAATCTGCCCGGCCTCATGCGTCCACTCTTGCGTGTCGTTGATCTGATCCGAAAAAAACGAGACGGCGGGGAACTTACCCGCGACGAACTCACCTTCCTTGTCGAAGGCGCGGCGCGCGGCACGGTCCCCGACTATCAACTCGCGGCGTGGCTCATGGCCGTCGTCTGCCGCGGGATGACGCGCGCCGAGACTGCGTCGCTCACCGAAGCAATGCTGCATTCAGGCGATGTCATGGACTTTTCCGCGCTCCCTGCCGCGAAAGTGGACAAACATTCCACAGGCGGGGTCGGCGACAAGACTTCACTTGTGATTGCTCCGACAGTGGCGTCGGCCGGCTTGTACGTTCCAATGATCAGCGGCCGCGGCTTGGGACACACCGGCGGAACTCTCGACAAGCTCGAATCCATTCCTGGATTTCGCGTGGATCTCTCTTTGAAAGAGTTTCGTGAGGCTCTTATCGCTTGCCGTTGTGCCCTCGGCGGCCAGACGCCCGAAATTGCGCCTGCGGATAAGAAACTCTACGCCCTGCGCGATGTCACCGGAACGGTCGAAAGTCCGGCGCTCATCTGCGCCTCCATCATGAGTAAAAAACTCGCCGAAGGAATCGACGCGCTTGTGCTCGACGTCAAAACAGGCGATGGTGCATTCATGAAGAAGGAGCAGGATGCGATTGCGCTAGCGGAACTGCTCGTCGACACGGGAAAGCAAATGGGGAAGCGCGTTGTCGCGCTGATTACAGATATGGATCAGCCGCTCGGCAAAACGATTGGCAATGCGCTCGAAGTGAAAGAGTGCCTCGAAGTTCTGAACGGTCGCGGCCCGCACGACTTGCGCGAGTTGTGCCTGGACCTTTCGGCGTGGATGTTCTTCCTCGGCGAACGCGTCCCAGATGTAACAGCCGGGCGAAAATTAGCGCAAGAAATGATTGCCACCGGGCAGGCTCGTGATACATTCCGTCGAGTTATGCGGCAACAGGGAGGGGACGCGGACATTTGGGATGACCCGTCGCTTCTGCCCCGCGCGCAACATACGCAAACAGTGCGGAGCAACCAGGATGGATTTGTCGCGCACATCGCCTGCGAGCGCGTGGGCGTAGCAAGCCTTGTTTTGGGCGGCGGCCGTGAGAAACAGGATGACGTCATCGATCCCGCGGTGGGAATCGTGCTCGAAAAGAAAGTCGGCGACGCAGTCACATCGGGTGACGCCCTCTGCATCCTGCATTAC